>NZ_JAQOSR010000084.1:0-37804 GCF_046718885.1 Bradyrhizobium sp. UFLA01-814
GGCGTTGCTGCGGTGCAATATCGTTGCAGTATCTTGGGGAGGACGCCGTCGCTAGCATGATAGCTGCTGATTACCTGAGGCACATCGCGGCCTGGTCGCGCGAACTGAGCGAGCAAGAAATCGAAATCGCGCGCGCCGGCATTTCCGAAAAATCCTATCGCGCCAACGAATTCATCTTCATGCGCGGCGACAATTTTCAGTACTGGACCGGCATCGTCACCGGGCTGGCGCGCATGGGCATCGTCTCGCGCGGCGGCAAGGCGGCGAGTTTCGCGGGTCTCACCGCAGGCGCGTGGTTCGGCGAGGGGACCGTGCTCAAAAATGAGCCCAGGCGCTACGATGTGGTCGCACTGCGCGACACGCGACTGGCGATGATGGATCGCCGGACCTTCGTCTGGCTGTTCGAGAACAGTGTCGGCTTCAACCGGTTCCTGGTCGGCTCGCTCAATGAGCGGCTCGGCCAGTTCATTGCGCTGCTCGAATATGGCCGCACGCTGGATGCCACCGCGCGGCTGGCGCGCTCGATCGCCTCGCTGTTCAATCCGATTCTCTACCCCGACCTCACCCTGCACCTGGAGATCACCCAGGAGGAGATCGGGGCGCTGTCGGGGATCTCTCGGCAGAACGCCAACCAGTGCCTGAAGCGGCTGGAGCGCGAGGGGCTGTTGCGGCTCGACTATGGCGGGGTGACCATCCTCAACCTCGACCGGTTGCGCCACTACGGGGAATGATGGGATCCAGGCCGCATTTAACCATTTTCGGGGGCGCTGAAGCCCCGATTCAGCAATTGTGATGTTAGACTTGGAGCAGGCCGGATGCTACAGACCGGCCTCGTCGGCGCGCTGTTTGCGCGATCTCTGGAGATGACATGGCAGTTAAGGATTCGGCGGCTCAGGACTCGAAGCGGCGCGTTGCGTTGATCACCGGCGTCACCGGGCAGGACGGCGCGTATCTCGCCGAATATCTGCTCGGCCTCGGTTATACCGTGCACGGGCTCAAGCGTCGCTCGTCCTCACTCAACACCGCGCGTGTCGACCATCTCTACCAGGATCCGCATGTCGGCAACGTCCCGTTCCTGATGCACTATGGCGACATGACCGATTCGACCAATCTGATCCGCCTGGTGCAGCAGATCCGGCCGACCGAGATCTACAACCTCGCGGCGCAAAGCCACGTCCAGGTCAGTTTCGAGAGCCCGGAATACACCGCCAACGCCGACGCGATCGGCGTGCTGCGGCTGCTGGAGGCGATTCGCATCCTCGGCATGGAAAAGGAAACGCGGTTCTACCAGGCCTCGACCTCGGAGCTTTACGGGCTCGTGCAAGAGGTGCCGCAGAAGGAGACCACGCCATTCTATCCGCGCTCGCCCTATGGCGTCGCCAAGCTCTACGGCTACTGGATCACGGTGAACTACCGTGAGGCCTATGGCATGTTCGCCAGCAACGGCATCCTGTTCAACCATGAGAGCCCGATCCGCGGCGAGACCTTCGTGACGCGCAAGATCACCCGCGCCGTTGCCCGCATCGAGGTCGGCCTCGAGAACAAGCTCTATCTCGGCAATCTCGACGCCAAGCGCGACTGGGGCCACGCCCGCGACTATGTCGAGGGCATGCACAGGATCCTGCAAGTCGACGAGCCCGGCGACTTCGTGCTCGCGACCGGCGAGACGCGGTCGGTCCGCGAGTTCGTCGAGCTGGCGTTTGCCGAGGTCGGCCGCAGCATCGAATGGCGCGGCAAGGGCGTCGAGGAGGTCGGTATCGACAAGGCGTCCGGCAACACCCTGGTACAGATTGATCCGACCTATTTCCGCCCGACCGAGGTCGATCTTCTGATCGGCGACGCCAGCAAGGCGCGCGCCAAGCTCGGCTGGGCGCCGAAGACGCCGTTCGCGCAGCTGGTGAAGGAAATGGTCGCCAGCGATCTCGTCGAGGCCAGGCAGGACGCGGCCAATGGCAAGCACGGCGTTTGAGCTGAAGGACAAGACGGTCTTCGTTGCCGGCCATCGCGGCATGGTCGGCTCGGCGCTGATGCGCCGGCTGGCGCGCGAGGAGGCCGACCTTCTGACGGTGTCGCGCAGCGAGGTCGATCTGCGCGACCAAACCGCGGTCAACGCATGGTTTGCCGCGAAGCGGCCGCAGGCCGTATTCCTCGCCGCCGCCAAGGTCGGCGGCATCGTCGCCAACAACACGCTGCGGGCGGAATTCCTCTACGACAATCTGGCGATCTCGAGCAACGTGATCCAGGCGGCGCACGCCAATGGCTGCGAGAAGCTGATGTTCTTCGGCTCGTCCTGCATCTATCCGCGCCTGGCGCCACAGCCGCTGCGCGAGGATTCGATGTTGACCGGCCCGCTCGAGCCAACCAACGAGCCCTATGCCATCGCCAAGATCGCCGGCATCAAGATGGCCGAGGCTTATCGCAGCCAGTACGGCGCCGATTTCATCAGCGTGATGCCGACCAATCTCTACGGCCCCGGCGACAATTATCACCCCGAATACAGCCACGTCGTCGCCGCGCTGATCCGCCGCTTCCACGAGGCCAAGGTTTCGGGCGCCGGCAACGTCGCGGTGTGGGGCACCGGCACGCCGCGCCGCGAATTCCTCTATGTCGACGATCTCGCCGACGCCTGCATCCATCTGATGAAGACCTATTCATCGCCCGAACTGGTCAATATCGGCACCGGCGAGGACATCACCATCGCCGAGTTCGCGCGCGTCGTCGCGGCCGCTGTCGGCTATCGCGGCGAGATCAGCTTCGACACGTCGCGCCCGGACGGCACGCCGCGCAAGCTGCTCGACGTCGGCCGGCTCGCCAGGCTCGGCTGGCGCGCCACCACCTCGCTCGAGGATGGCATCGCCCTCGCGTACCAGGCCTATCTGCGCGAGACGAAGTGACGCGGTGAACCTCCCGCCCTCCGACTGAGAATATCTGTCGGCTTGGCGACGCCGCGCGGCTAGGATGCGCGTGCCCAAGCGTGCCGCAAGAGCCGCCAGTGCGTCGGAGGAGACATCATGAAGGTTCTACGCCGCCAGTTCCTGCAACTTGCAGCCGCTACGGCTGCGCTGCCGCTCACATTTGGGAAAGCGATTGCCGAGGCCTATCCGGCGCGGCCGGTTCGCCTCGTGATCGGCTATACGCCCGGCGGTTCGGCGGACCTGACGGCGCGCCTGATGGGGCAGTGGCTGTCGGAAAAGCTCGGGCAATCCTTCATTGTCGAGAACCGGCCGGGCGGCGGGACCAACATCGCCACCGAGCAGGCGCTGCGCGCGGCGCCCGATGGCTACACGCTGCTGCTGGTCGCGCCGGCCAATGCGATCAATGCGACGCTCTACCAGAAGCTGCCGTTCGATTTCATGCGCGAGATGGAGCCAATCGCGGGCATCATTCGCTTTCCCAACGTCGTGGTGGTGCACCCCTCGCTGCCGATCAAGTCGATTCCCGAATTGATCGCCTATGCAAAGGCCAATCCCGGCAAGCTCAACATGGCGTCCTCAGGCAACGGTTCGACTATCCACATGTCGGGCGAACTGTTCAAGATGCTGACCGGCATCAACATGCAGCACGTGCCCTACCGGGGCGGCGCGCCGGCGCTCACCGATATGCTGTCCGGCGTGATGCAGGTGATGTTTGACAATCTTCCGACCTGCGCCGAGCACGTCAAATCGGGCAAGCTGCGCGGACTTGCGGTCACCAGCACGACCCGTTCGGACGTGCTTCCGGACCTGCCGCCGGTCGCCGACTTCCTGCCGGGTTACGAGGCGAGCGCCTGGTACGGCCTCGCGGCGCCGAAGAACACGCCGCCTGAAATCGTCGACAGGCTCAACAAGGCCGTCAATGAAATCCTCGCCGATCCCAAGGCCAAGGCGCGCTTTACCGAGATCGGCGCGATCATGCTGCCGGGCTCGGCTGCCGACTTCGGCAGACTGGTGGCCGACGAGACCGAGAAATGGGGCAAGGTGGTCAAGTTCGCCGGCGCCAAGGTTGATTAGAGCGTTTTCGAGCGAAATGGACGCCGGTTCGCGTGAAGAAAACGCGTCAAAACTAGAATCTAGAGCTCCGTTCCGATTCGATCGGAACGGAAAAGGTTCTAGCTTCGCGCCGTCGCGCGCGGCGGATTCTTTGAAAGCGCCGCCGCCATCGCCGATATCAGCGGCCGCATGAAGAAGGCGTCTTCGGCCGGGTAGATGTCGGTGCGCAGGCCTTGGGACTTGAGTTCGTCCGATACCGCCGGTCCGACCGACGCGATCGGCGTACGCTCGAACCCCTCGCGTAACCTGTCCTCGCAACCGCGCGCCCGTGCCACCTCGATCAGGCGGCGGACCTGGCCGAGATTGGTCAGAGCGATCGCGTCGATGCGGCCCTGCGCCATCTCCTCGATCGCGGTGACGATGTTGGCGTCGGCGGCCTGCGCGTCATAGACATAGGGCAGCACCGTATCGACCTCGGCGCCCTGTGCCTTGATCGCGCCGATCAGGCTGGCGTGATCCTTGTCGGGATAGAGCTGCAGGCCGAGCCGATGGCCAGTCAGGTCGAGCTTCGACAGCATCTCGGCGACGCCTTCCGAGGTTGGCTTCTCGGTCGTCATTTGCGGTTCCAGGCCGATCTCGCGCAGTGCCCGGCCGGGTTTGGGGCCGCGAGCGAATTTGCGCGCCTTGGCGAGGCTATCGCCGAACTCCCGCTCGACGCCGATCCGGCCCACGACTTTCATCAGCCGGCGCAGGCCTTCGCCGGTCATCAGCACGAGGTCGTCGAGCGGCCGTTCGATGGCGCGGCGAATCCAGGCCACGATCGGCGCCGGATCAGGCGCATCGTGGATGGTGAACATCGGGCATTGCAGCACGTCGGCGCCCTGTTCGGCGAGCAGGCGGGAAAACTGCGCCTCCTCGCGCGTCTCGAGGATCAGGATGCGGTAGCCGTTCAGCCGTTCAGCCATGATGGACCCTAACAAACATTGTCGTCATTTGTTCGATTTGACCCCGGCGCCGGGATTGGCGCAAGGCCGCCTGCGGTGTAGACGAGGGCCGAAAATGACCGTTCCATCAATCTGCTCAAGCTTTGGTCAATTGGCATGCCCGACCATCAGTTCGTTTTGACCCTGTCCTGTCCGGACCGTCCAGGGATCGTCTCGGCGGTCTCGACGTTTCTCGCCCATAACGGCCAGAACATCCTGGACGCCCAGCAGTTCGATGACGTGGAGACCGGCAAGTTCTTCATGCGCGTGGTGTTTACCGCGGCCGACCTCGCGGTCGAGCTCGCGGCGCTGCAGACCGGCTTTGCCGCGATCGCCGAACGTTTCGGGATGGAATGGCAGATGCGCGATCGCGCCAGCCGCCGCCGGGTGATGCTATTGGTGTCGAAGTCCGATCACTGCCTGGTCGACATCCTCTACCGCTGGCGTACCGGCGAACTCGAAATGATCCCGACCGCGATCGTCTCCAACCATCCGCGCGAGACCTATGGCTCGCTCGATTTCGGCGATATCCCGTTCCATCATCTGCCGGTGACGAAGGGGACCAAGCGGCAGCAGGAAGACGCGGTGTGGAAGCTGGCCCAGGACACCAAGACCGATCTCGTGGTGCTGGCCCGCTACATGCAGATCCTGTCGGACGAGATGTCGGCGCGGCTGTCAGGCCGCTGCATCAACATCCATCATTCCTTCCTGCCGGGCTTCAAGGGCGCCAGGCCCTACCACCAGGCCCATGAGCGCGGCGTCAAGCTGATCGGCGCCACCGCGCATTACGTCACGTGCGACCTCGACGAAGGCCCGATCATCGATCAGGACGTCGAGCGCATCAGCCATCGCGACACGCCTGAGGATCTCGTGCGCAAGGGGCGCGACATCGAGCGCCGGGTGCTCGCGCGCGCGATCCGCTACCATCTCGCCGATCGCGTCATCCTCAACGGACGCAAGACCGTGGTGTTCGTGGACTGATCCGCGTTCACTCCGGTTGTCGCGCTTTGACGGCTAGGGTGTCGCCCTGCATCGAGGTGCTGCATGAAACTCATCCACATGAGCGACATCCATCTGACGACGCCGGGGAGCACGATCTTTGGCCGTGATCCCATGCAAGAACTTCGAGCGCGCTGGATCAGGTGCTTGCCGATCACCGCGACGCCGAGCTGATGGTGATCTCGGCGATCTTTCGGGTATCGGCGAGCTCGCTGACTATCACTTGCCGCGCGAACGCCTGAACGGGTTCTCAATCCCGGTGCGGCTCTGCATCGGCAATCATGATCATCGCGAGAGGTGTCTCAGCGTGTTTCCCGCGCCGACGCGGACGAGTTCGCGCAAGGCGTTCACGACACCTCGTTCGGCCGCTGCCTGCTGCTTGACACCTACGACCTGCAGACGGCCGCCGGCAGCTTTTGCCCGGCGCGGCAGGCCTGGCTGGAACGCCAGCTATCGGAGCATGACGGCCCGTTCTTCCTGGTCATGCATCACAATCTATTCCCGACCCGCATCGCGCCGGTGGACCGGATCGGCCTGCTCGATGATGCAGGTTCCGATCGATCGTCACGAAGCACCGGAGCAAGATCAGGCACATCTTCTTCGGTCACCGCCACATCGTGCCGGGCGGTTCGGTGTGGGCGTTCCCATGACCCTCGCTGCGCCGAACCACGACGGCTATTCAGTATTCGCTGAGGTGCTGACCGTCGCCGATCTGCCGGATTCCTACGGGGTGCGTTCGTCGGCGACGACTACGTCACTGTCCACATGGTGGAGTTCGGCTACCGCGGCGAAATCATCCGCGAGGATGGCTCCAGCTAGTCTGTCGGGCTGTCGCTATCCCTGTGCACGGCACAACCCGGTGCCTGTCCTATCCGGCCGTACGCTCAGTGGGCAGCGTCCTGCGGTGGCGTTGCCGGCTTGGGATCATCGCCGCGCTCGGCCGCAGGCATCAGGCGCTTGCGCTCCCGCTCCTGCATGTACTTGTCGTATTCGGGGGTACCTGCCCGCGGCGGCGCGTCGGCGGGCAGGCCGCCGGCCCAGGCCGGAATGTAGTCGGCCATGCCGGCCGAGAGCTTCCGGTTCACGGTGCCGCATCCTCCGAGCGTACAGGCCGCGAACGCGAGGGCAGTCAGGACAGAGATAGGGCGCGAGAAGATCGACATGTGAGGCAGGATACAGCCCTGGTCTTTATGGATGATGATCTTGGCGCGACCGTTCGGCTGCAATTGTGCTTGTTTGTTGACATCGCGGCGCTGTTTGTACGATCGTACAAATGATCGGGACCGCCAAGGTGCTCTGGTGACGCGTGATCGGTTCTTGGGCATTGAGTTTCGTGGCGTTCTTGGTATTTTAATACCACTTTCTTAGTTGGATCCGATCGCGTCCCGCGCGACACACATCCATCGTCCGATTGACAGAGGGCACGGGGAGACGCCTTGTCGCGTTGCGGCTTGGCGGTGACATGGTTGGGTTAAGATAAGCCAACAACCGGAACTAAAGCTCAGCGCCGAAGATCAGAAGGGGGAGGGGGATTTCGATGTTCAATCGTCGCAAAATGTTGCTGTGGGGCGCCGCTTCCGCCGTGCTTCCCGGGTTGTGCGCCAGCGTGCCGGCGTGGGCGGACGACGCCGTCAAGATCGGGCTGATCCTGCCGATGACCGGCGGTCAGGCGTCGACCGGCAAGCAGATCGATAACGCCATCAAGCTCTACATGCAGCAGAAGGGCGACACCGTCGCCGGCAAGAAGATCGAGATCATCCTGAAGGACGACACCGCGGTGCCGGACAACACCAAGCGGCTCGCGCAGGAACTGATCGTCAACGACAAGGTCAATTTCATCGCCGGCTTCGGCGTGACGCCCGCGGCGCTCGCCGCGGCGCCGCTGGCGACGCAGGCCAAGATCCCGGAAGTCGTGATGGCGGCCGGCACCTCCATCATCACCGAGCGTTCGCCCTATATCGTGCGTACCAGCTTCACGCTGGCGCAGTCCTCCACCATCATCGGCGACTGGGCGGTGAAGAACGGCATCAAGAAGGTCGCGACGCTGACCTCCGACTACGCGCCCGGCAACGATGCGCTGACCTTCTTCAAGCAGCACTTCACCGCCGGCGGCGGCGAGATCGTCGAAGAGGTCAAGGTCCCGCTCGCCAATCCGGACTTCGCGCCGTTCCTGCAGCGCATGAAGGATTCCAAGCCCGACGCGATGTTCGTATTCGTGCCGGCCGGGCAGGGCGGCAACTTCATGAAGCAATATGCCGAGCGCGGGCTCGACAAGAGCGGCATCAGGGTGATCGGACCCGGCGACGTCATGGACGACGATCTGCTCAACAATATGGGCGATGCCGCGCTCGGCGCGGTGACGGCGCATCTCTATTCGGCCGCGCATCCGTCCGCGATGAACAAGGACTTCGTCGCCGCATACAAGAAGGCGTTCGGCAACCGCCCCGGCTTCATGGCGGTCAGCGGCTATGACGGCATCCATCTGATCTACGAGGCGCTGAAGAAGACCAATGGTGCGACCGACGGCGACAAGCTGATCGAGGCGATGAAGGGCATGAAGTGGGAGAGCCCGCGCGGCCCGATCTCGATCGATCCGGAAACCCGCGACATCGTGCAGAACATCTATATCCGCAAGGTCGAGAAGGTCGACGGCGAGCTCTACAATGTCGAGTTCGCGACCTTCGAGGCCGTCAAGGATTCCGGCAAGACCAAGAAGTGACGCGCGAAAAGCCCGTCATCCCGGGGCGCTCAATAGCGCGAACCTCAGATGCGCGATTGCGCATCGGGGGATCTCGAGAGAATTGAAGAAGATTCCGGGTTCAGCGCAAGTGCTGTCCCGGAATGGCGAGTCACCATCAGGTTTGCCGTCACTCCATGGCCTCTATCCTCACCAACCTGTTCGACGGCGTCGCCTACGGCATGCTGCTGTTCGTGCTCGCCTGCGGGCTTGCGGTGACACTCGGGTTGATGAATTTCGTCAATCTCGCGCATGGCGCCTTCGCGATGGCGGGCGGCTATATCTGCGCCGTGCTGGTGAACAATTCCGGCTGGCCGTTCTTCGCAGGGCTGCCGCTCGCCTTTGTCGGTAGCGCCGTGATCGGCGTCGCGCTGGAGCGCACGCTGTACCGCCATCTCTATAGCCGCAGCCATCTCGATCAGGTGCTGTTCTCGGTCGGTCTGGTGTTCATGTCGGTCGCGGCGGTCGACTACATCATGGGATCGTCGCGGGTCTTCATCAAGCTGCCGGCGGCGCTGGAGGGCCAGATCGACCTGTTCGGCGTCGGCATCGGCCGTTACCGGCTGCTGATCGTGGTGATCTGCGGCCTCCTCACGCTGGCGCTGCAATTGATCCTCGCCAAGACCCGGTTCGGCAGCCGGCTGCGCGCCGCGGTCGACGATCCGCGCGCTGCGGCCGGCCTCGGCATCAACGTGCCGCAGGTGTTCGCCTTCACCTTTGCGTTCGGCTGCGGCCTGGCCGGTCTCGGCGGCGCGCTGAGTGCGGAGATCCTCGGGCTCGATCCGTACTTCCCGCTGAAATTCATGATCTACTTCCTGATCGTCGTCACCGTCGGCGGCTCTTCCTCGATCACCGGACCGTTCCTGGCGTCGCTGCTGCTTGGCATCGCCGATGTCGCCGGCAAGTATTACGTGCCGAAGCTCGGCTCCTTCGTGATCTACACGGTCATGATCGTGATCCTGCTCTGGCGTCCGAACGGCCTATTCGGCCGTACCGCGGCACGGTGAGGCGGTCATGACGGCGCTGTCTGACGTATCCACTCACGCGATGGCCAGCGCGCGCTGGCGGGTCAGCGAGGTCGCGTTCTGGGCGCTGGCGTTCGCCTGCGCCTTCCTGTTCCCGTCGCGTTATTTGATCATGACCGACATCGTGCGGCTCGGCCTGTTCGCGCTGTCGCTCGACCTGATCCTCGGCTACGCCGGCATCGTCTCGCTCGGCCACGCGGCCTTTTTCGGCATCGGCGCCTATTCGGCCGGTTTGCTGGCGCTGCACGGCATCATCAACGAGCCCGTCATCGCGCTGGTCGCCGCCGGTCTGGTTGCGGCGCTGCTCGGCTTCCTGACCAGCTTTCTCGTCATCCGCGGTGTCGATCTGACGCGGCTGATGGTGACGCTCGGCATCGCGCTGCTGCTGGAAGCGCTCGCCGAGCGCTTCTCCAACATCACCGGCGGCACCGACGGGCTGCAGGGCATCGAAATGCAGCCGATCCTCGGTCTGTTCACCTTCGACATGTTCGGCAAGACCGGGTTCTTCTACTCGCTGATCATGATGTTCATCCTGTTCCTGCTCGCGCGGCGCGTGGTGCATTCGCCGTTCGGCCTGTCGCTGCGCGCGATCAGGAACAATCCGCTGCGCGCGGCCGCGATCGGCGTGCCGGTCAACCGCCGCCTGATCGCGGTCTATACGCTCGCCGCCTTCTATGCCGGGATCGCCGGCGCGCTGTTCACCCAGACCACGGCGCTCGCCTCGCTCGACGTCTTCTCCTTCGAGCGCTCCGCCGACCTGATGCTGGTGCTGGTGATCGGCGGCACCGGCTATCTCTATGGCGGCCTGATCGGCGCCGTTGTGTTCAAGATGCTGCAGGAGCTGTTTCAGAGCATCACCCCGCAATACTGGCTGTTCTGGATCGGCCTCGTGCTGGTCGTGATCGTGCTGGTCGGCCGCGTGCGCATCCATCGCTGGGTGCTGTTCGTGCCCAACCTGATCATCCGCCAGTTCGCCGGCCGCAAGGCTGCCGTTGCCGTGCCGGAGAGCGACGCGTCATGACGATCGCGCTTGAAACACGCGGCCTCGAAAAATCCTTCGGCGCCCTTCGCGTCACCCGCGACCTCTCGCTCAAGGTGATGCAGGGGGCCCGCCACGCGCTGATCGGGCCGAACGGCGCGGGCAAGACCACCGTCATCAATCAGTTGACCGGCGTGCTGACGCCGAACAGCGGGCGCATTCTCCTCGAAGGCAGCGACATCACCGGCCTGTCCGTCCACAAGCGGGTGCTGCGCGGGCTGTCGCGCACCTTCCAGATCAACCAGCTCTATCCCGACCTGACCCCGCTCGAGACCATCGGGCTTGCGGTCTCCGAACGGATGGGCCGCGGCGGCGACTGGTGGCGGCGGATGGGAACGCGGAGCGACGTCAACACCGAGATCGCCGAGATCCTGTCGCGCTTCCATCTGCTCGACGTGATGACGGAGCTCACCTCGACCTTGCCCTATGGCAAGCAGCGCCTGCTCGAGATCGCGGTCGCGATCGCCGCCAAGCCGCGGGTGCTGCTGCTCGACGAGCCCGCGGCCGGCGTGCCCGAGAGCGAGCGCCACGATATCCTGGCGGCGGTGGCGGCATTGCCGCGCGACGTCACCGTGCTCCTGATCGAGCACGATATGGACCTCGTATTCTCCTTCGCCGACCGCATCTCGGTGCTGGTCAATGGCGGCCTGCTCACCGAGGGCGCGCCCGACGAGGTCGCGCGCGAACCGCAGGTGAGGGCGGTCTATCTCGGCGAGGCCGCCGATGCCTGACCTTCTTTCCATCCAGGGCCTGCGTGCCGGGTACGGCGAGGCGGTGGTGCTGCCCGATATGTCGCTGGCGCTTGCCGAGGGCCAGGTGCTCGCGCTGCTCGGCCGCAACGGTACCGGCAAGACCACGCTGATCAATTCGATCGTCGGCATCGTCAGGCGCTTCGGCGGCAGCGTCGCGCTCGCAGGCCGCGACATCACGGCGATGCGGCCCGACCAGCGCGCCCGCGCCGGGATCGGCTGGGTGCCGCAGGAGCGCAACATCTTCCGCTCGCTGACGGTGGAAGAGAACATGACCGCGGTGGCGCAGCCCGGGCCGTGGACGGTCGAGCGGGTATACGAGATGTTTCCGCGGCTGCAGGAGCGGCGGCGCAATTTCGGCAACCAGCTGTCCGGTGGCGAGCAGCAGATGCTGGCGATCGGCCGCGCGCTGACGCTAAATCCGAAAGTGCTGCTGCTCGACGAGCCGACCGAAGGCCTCGCGCCGATCATCGTTGAGGAATTATTAAAGGCGATCGGACTCATCACGCGCTCGGGTGGCATCTGCTCGATCATCGTCGAGCAGAACGCGCAAAAGATTCTGGGGCTGGCCGACCGCGTTGTGATATTGGAACGCGGCACGATCGTGCACGATGCCGCAAGCAGCGCGCTAAAAGCCGATCCCTCCGTCCTCGAGCGCCACCTCGGCGTCTCTGGGGCCAAGGCACATTAGACGGCACATTAGAAACGTCCGGGAGTTGACCATGCAGCGAACCAAGCCTCCGTTCCGCGCCGACGAGGTCGGCAGTCTGTTGCGGCCGCCGAAGATCAAGGAGGCTCGCGCCAGATTGGAAAAGAGCGAGATTTCCGCCGACGAGCTGCGCAAGGTGGAGGACATGGAGATCGAGAAGGTCGTGCACAAGCAGGCCTCGGTCGGCCTGAAGCTTGCGACCGACGGCGAGTTCCGCCGCTCCTGGTGGCACTTCGATTTCCTCAGCCATCTGACCGGCTGCGAGCTGTTCCATCCCGACATCGGCATCCAGTTCGCGGGCGTGCAGACCCGGCACGACGCCATCAGGGTGACCGGCAAGCTGGATTTCTCCGATCACCACCCGATGCTCGATCACTTCCGCTTCCTGAAGAAGTACGCCGACCAAGCGCATGTCACGCCGAAGATGACGATCCCCTCGCCGGCGGTGCTGCATTTCCGCGGCGGCCGCAAGCTGATCTCGAAGGAGGTCTATCCGGACCTCGAGGAATTCTATCAGGACCTCGGCAAGACCTATCGCAAGGCGGTCAGGGCGTTCTACGATGCCGGTTGCCGCTATTTGCAATTCGACGACACGGTGTGGGCCTATCTGTGCTCGCAGGAGGAATTGCAGAAGTCGCGCGACCGCGGCGACAATCCCGAGGGCCTGCAGGAGATCTACGCCCGGGTCATCAACTACGCGATCGCCGACCGTCCGTCCGACATGGTGATCACGACCCATGTCTGCCGCGGCAATTTCCGTTCGACCTGGATCTCCTCCGGCGGCTACGAGCCGGTCGCCGAGACGCTGCTCGCCGGCACCAATTACGACGGCTATTTCCTCGAATATGATTCCGACCGCGCCGGCGGCTTCGAGCCGCTGCGCTTCCTGCCCAAGGGCAACAAGGTCGTGGTGGTCGGCGTCATCACCTCGAAGTTCGGCGAGCTCGAGAAGAAGGACGCCATCAAGCGGCGGCTGGAGGAAGCATCGAGATTCGCCCCGATCGAGCAGCTCGCGGTGTCGCCGCAGTGCGGCTTTGCCTCGACCGAGGAAGGCAACATCCTCTCCGAGGAAGAGCAGTGGGCCAAGCTGCGGCTCGCCGTCGAGGTCGCGAGCGAGGTCTGGGGCAAGTGACGCGTAAGCGCTGTCAGTGCTCGGCGAGATAGACCTCGCCGAGCAGCGAGGAGTTCGACCACGGCACCTGCTTGCCCTTGGTCGCAGCGACGACCTCGGCGCGGACCCGCGTCAGCATCTGTTGCACCTCGAGGCCGGGCGTGCCGACATGGCGGGACAGCGCCGCCGAGAACGGGCTATTGGCGCCTTCGCCATCGAGCGCCACCTGGCCCGGCGCGGTCGCGAACGCGATCAGCGTGCCGGCGCCGAGCGTCGAGCCTGATCCGAGCGAGGCGGGCGCGGCAAGGCCGGATCCGGCCTCGATGCCGCGGCTTGGGCCCGCGGATGCCACCTGCGGCGCCATCGGATTGTTGCGGCAGGCATCGAGGATCAGGATGTTGGTGCGGATCTGATCGTCGAGACCGGCCATGATCACATCCATATCGACCATCGCGTCGGTCACGCGTCCGCCGGCCCTGAACGCGATATCGACCGGCACGAGATAGTTGCGGCCATCGACCTGCACGCCGTGGCCGGCATAGTAGACCACGGCGATCTGCGACCGCGCCGCATCGCGCAGAAAATCGTTGATCGTCTTCTGCATGGTGTTGCGATCGAGATCGAGACCCTCCGAGACGGTGAAGCCGATGTCGCGCAGGCTCTTGGCGATGGCGCGCGCATCGTTGGGCGGATTGGGCAGCGCCTTCACATGCGCATAGGCGCCGTTCCCGATCACCAGCGCGACGCGCCGGCCGGTCGCCGCCGCCTGCGCCCGTGTGGCTGGCGGGGCCGGTGCCGTGACGGAAGCCGCAGGCGGCGCGGCTGGGCTGCTCTCGGCGACAGGCGCAGCCGCAGCCTTACGCGGCGCTGCGTCGGCCTGCCTCAGCAGCGCGAGCCGCACCTTGGCGGTGGCCTGGTTAGCCTTGCTGCCGGCGTCGGAGGCCACGCCCTCGAGCACCGAGGCGTAGTCGTCCTTGGCGTGGGGCGTCGCCCTTGGCCTCATAGGCGAGGCCGCGCTGAGTATAGGCCGAGATCAGTACGCTGCCCGGCGGCGTCATGATGTTGACGGGCGCTTTCGCCTTGGCGAGCCGGATCGCCTCCGACGTGTCCGCAATCGCACGCGCGATATCGCCCTGGGCGCGCCAGACTACGGCCCGGCTGATCAGCGGCTGCGGCAGCGACGGGTCGATCCTGACGGCCTCGTTGATGTCGGCAAGCGCGCCGTCGAGATCGCCGAGCGCCTGCTTCGAGGAGCCGCGGTTTTGGTAGGAGAAGGCCGATTTCGGAAGGGCCTTGATCGCGGCGTCGTAGTTGGCGATCGCCTTCGCATAGTCGCCCTTGCTGCGATAGGCGTTGCCGCGGTTGTGGAAGATGATGCCGCTCGGCGGGCCCATGCGCAGCGCGTCGTTGAAGTCGGCGATCGCGATGTCGTACTCGCCCTTGTCGAAATAGGCCGAGCCCCGCAAATTGTAGACGGCGGTGCTGGGCTTGAGGCGCAGCGCCTCGGTGGCGTCGGCAATCACCTGCGCGTAGTTGCCTTTCTTGTTCCAGCCGACCGCGCGCCAGAAATAGATGGTCGCGAGCTTCTCGCCGGGAAATACCTTCAGCGCGATGATCTTGGTGCAGGCGTCGATCATCTGGTCGGCCGGCGTGGTCTCGGTCGTGCAGAGCGGGCCGAGCTGGGAGCGCGCCTGGGCGAAGCAGGGCGCCGACCACAGCATGGCGGCAAGCACGCAGGGGATCAGGAGCAGGCGGCGCATCGGTCATCCAGGGGATAGAGCCGTCACGGCGATCGGCGACGGCGCGGCGGTCCAGGCAGCGGTCATGACTGTTTGGTGATCGGGCAGCGAAGCGGGTTCAATGGGTGGGAACACGGACGTGGCAATCGATATCCGCGCCGCGCGGAAGCCTTCCGTTCCCAATGATGGGACGTTTGCGGCGGGTAAGCGCTGGAGCTACCTTACGCTGCGAACCGGCAAAATATTACCGCCTGGCTGCCGGCCACGGCTCCGCCTTCGTGACGTAGAGCCAATACGGCATCCCAAAGCCGGCATGTAGCTGGCCCCATTGTTTCACGTCGAGATGCCATACCTCAATGTCGCGACGTTCAACGACCTCCGCTGGCACGATATACAAGGGCTCGCCAATTACGTCCTTCTCCAGGCGCGGAGCAAACACGAAGCCAAAGGGTAAGGGGGGCATGATGGGGTGGATTAGATCCTGAAAGTGCTCGACCCCGCTTTGGGCGATGATGGCCGCGAAGTCCGAAAGATGAATGGACGGAATCTCGTTGCGAAGAGGTTGGCCGTCATCGACGACGAGGAAGCCAGACATCCGACGGCCGCCGAAGACAAAGGTCTCGTTCGGCAGTTGCGATAGGTTTGCGCCTTCCTGTTTGCCGGGCGCGAGGCGATAGGCTGCCCAAGGGACGCAAACGAAAAGCATTGCCGCCGCAGCCAACCCGACCAATCCGTTCCGGGGCAATCGAGAGTGCGCCGCAGGCTCGGTCAATGACCCGACCCGGCTACTCATTCCCAGCGCAAAGAACAGCGCTATCATCGGCTGACTGGCAGCGAGAGCTCGTGCACCGTCATCGAAGTAAATGAATGCGGACGATGCCACGATGCTCGCCCAGAGAAGGGCCCAGAATGTGAGTTCGACAGCTTTCGTTCGTCGTATGGCGCCGTACAATAGGCCGGCGATACATATCGCCGTCAGCACGTTCTGAGCGAGCCAATCAGGCTGGACGACCCATCCGTAGCCTCTCCAGAGCAGGCCAGGAAACGTCGTGGCGAATTCCACGACGCTCTCGCCCAGTCGTCGGAAGAGAACACCAGGGTTCGCGCGGAAATGCGTCCAGGCGGCGGAGTAAAGTTGCCGGACCATGGCTTCTTCGGTGCCCACAATAGGCTTACCTTCCGCGGCGAGCTCCTTGAGGCAACCGTCCCAGGTCGTCCCCATCGAAAGGCCACAGAGTACGTAGGCAAAATTGCCAGTCGTCATTGAACCGGGGCCGGCCGCATAGACCCGTGGTAGCACCGAATTCAATCCGAGAACGCCGAGTAGAATGCAGAATGCTGCCAGGCCAATCCTGAGCTTTGCTTTGGCGTCCCGTCCGAATTGCCAGACCAGCCAGACCACCAGAGCAGGAAGCGTGAACATGCTCCCCATTCGCGTCATCAATGCTATGGCTGTCATCGCAAATGCGACCAGCGCGGCGCTGACAGAGCGATCGTGGAAGGCCTTGAGGAAGAACGGGATCGACAGCAGCGCCCAGAACAATCCGAGCGGCTCGGTGAGCGTCGTCGGCACGAAGTACCGGCTGTAGATATAGGCCAGCGCAAAGAAGGCTATTCCAGCCCAGACGCCGCGCCACTTCATGATCGCATGGGTCGCGAAACAAATCGCACCTGCCAGCAGGCAAGCTTGCAGGATCAGCATTTGCTGCAATGAAAGGTTGCCAAAAATCAGCAGAACCGACCTGAAAGCCGCAGCCAAGGGCCGCCGAAGGGCGAACCAACTCCACGTCCCATTGGTCACCTGACCGAAGGCGGACGCCAAGTAACCGTTTGCGTCTGAAAACGGAAGCAGGCCGCCAAGGCTCGTGGTGTTGGGATCGTTTGGCCTGACGATTCCCGCCCACATGGAGCTAATACAATAAATGTAGGCACATGCCACGATCGGAAGCCCGCACCAGGTGAGTAGCCGTCGCGAGAATTGTTCGTATGACCTGATGAGCGACTGTTGCAATGCGTTCGAGCCCATCGACCATGTCGTGGCGGCTCCGAGCCCAGCCAGCATCAAGAGCGGGTACGCGAGATATGGCTCGTTGTTGGCCGCCCACCCGGCGATTGGCGACCAACGAATGAGCGCGGTCGTTGGCAGCGCGTAGCCCATCATCAAGGCATAGAGACTGGTAAGCGCGAACACCGCCGAGGCAGCCAATGCGGTGCCGCACAGCCCGGCCAAGATCCAGTAAGGGGCTCTTAAGGCAACGGCCATCGACTGTTTTCCAAACCGCTTCGCGAACGATCCGAGCGGACCGGAGTACGCGTAACAGCCTAGCAGGGCTGTCAAAATCGCAAGGGCGGCGGTCAACCAGCTTCTCGGTCGAACACTGTACCGGAGTGTCACTGTCGCGGTCGCATCGTTCTTCACGTCAGGGGGAAGCGCGAAGATCACGCGATCCCCCCAATGGCTGAAGCCGGTCGTCGTGCCCGATCGAATGATTTCGTGAAGGGTGTGCGGGGGACCCATCCTGCGGCCGTCGATGCGCAGCTCGAGGAAGGACTGAAGGGGTTTCTCGCCGCTGTCGCCGAGCAGTGGTTGGCGCCACCATGGAGCGGGCGGTTCCTGCGGAACGCCCAGGATGAGGGAGGCCTGCGGCGGATTCGTCTCCGGTCCGAATGGGCCGGAAAATTCGAACTCCTTCTGCCTAATGCCGAGCTGGAGCGCGAGCGCTGCCAGCGTCAAGAGGGCGAGTAGCCAGAATACCGATCTCGCAGCGATCGACTTCCAGCCGCTGACATGGCGGGTAGAACCTGGCTCCACCGCAGCTCCGGTCCTCCCCAGAAGGTGCTGCATCCTAAACGCGCTCCACCACGACGATCATTCGGAACGCGAGGTGCCTTCGAACAGGCGCTGGCACCATCCTTTCGAACCGTAGCGTCGGGCTGACCAGAGCCGCTGGAATCAATGACCACCTCTGAAATCCGCCGCTCATGGGATAGGCAAACAGGCTGTGCCAGTCCACGCTGCGCACACGCAGCGAGGGAACGGTCTGTTCCACGCGCCGACGCGCCGGCTCCGTGGCAAACAGCAGCGTTGGAATGGCCTGATTTGCGTCGAACGGGTCGCGATTGGGATCGATCGGCACCGGAGCGAATGGATCGGCCTTCATATCCACCGGCTCTTCGTGAAAGTGGTCGTAGAACCGGCGCGCCAGCGTCGTCATCGCGGGCTCGATCATCACCAGCCGTCCGCCTGGTTTCAGCACGCGTGACGCTTCGTTGAGGAATTCGATCGGGCGCTCCAGATGATGCAAGACGTCGAGCATCACCACGCCGCCAAATACGCTGTTCTGGAATGGCAGTCGGTGAGCGTCGGCCACGACATCGATGCCGGGAAAGCGCAGGATGTCGACGGAGACGACGTCCGGGCGAGTTTGCTTGATATGAGCGGTGCCTCCGCCGATATCGAGAATTGCACCCTCCGGACAGTTCTCAAAGAGCTGCCGATGGTAGTCCTGGTACAGAAGGCGTATCGCCTCCTTTGTTTCCCACACTTCGCGGTGGACGATCTGGCGCTGGTTCAAGCCGGCTGGATTGTCTGTCACGGCTCACCGATCATACAGCTTTGAGCTTGCGATAGGCGAATACGACCATCTTCAGCAGCAGCCAGCCGTCGCGAAAGCGCGAAATCTGAGTCTGGCCGAACGTGCGGGCCTTGTAGTGAATGGGCGTTTCGATCAGCTTCAGATTTTGCTTCACCGCACCGAAGATCAGGTCGAAGTCACCGAACGGATCGAAATTGCCGAAATAGGATCGCTCGCGCGCCAGCACCTCGTAGTCCTTTCGCAGCAGGACCTTGGTACCGCACAGGGTGTCGGTCAATCGCGTGTTGGTCAGATAGCTGAAGATGTAGGCGAAGCATCGATTGGCAATCAGGTTGAGCGGCCGCATCGCTTCGTTTTCCATCGGATAGATGAGGCGGCTGCCATTGACGAATTCAGCTTTGCCGCTTTCGATCACAGCATGGTACTTTGGTAACGCCTCGGGCGGCATGGTCAGGTCCGCATCGAGAATCATCAGGACGTCCTGCTTGGCTGCCGCAAAGCCTTTTCGTACGGCGTCACCTTTGCCCTTGCCGTCCTGCTTCAGCACCGTGATGTCCCAAACGCCCCGATAGGCGTCGCGAACCCGCTCGCACTCCTCGAAGGTGCCGTCACTTGAGTTGCCCTCGACGAAGATGATCTCTTGCGCGCTGCCGAACCTGGGCATGCGCTTGATGGCGCTCTCGATGTTGCCACGTTCGTTGCGGCAAGGAATGAGGATGCTCGCCGAGAGCTTCCGGTCGGCAAACTGCCGTATGGGGCGCCCAACAAAATATGTCCGCAAGCAAAGATTGCGGATGCCCGGCAACGGCGCGATGAACCGGTTGATGAAGGGCCCCAGCCCGAGCCACCGCCGCGGCAGCAATTGCCTTTGCTCGTGCCTGATGACCTCAAGGTCGGCAAGATCCATCAGATTAAGGAAGTCCGAGGTGGCGATATAATTGATCTTCGGCTGCCGGCTCTTCAGTCTGAGCATTTCTCCGATCTTGAGGATCGGTTCCCAGAGGGGGGAATAATAGGAAATCACCAGTCGCGTCGATGGTGAGCAGATCCTCTGGATCAGCCCAAGCGTCCCATCGATGTCGTCGAACATCCCGATCGTGTCCGCGATAACGATGTAGTCGAATGGACCTTCGATCGCGTCGAACGTTTGCGGATCTTCCACGTCGCCTTCATGAAATTGCAGATTGGGGAATCGTTCGCGCGCCCGCGTGATCGCCGCCTGGCTGAAGTCGACGCCCACTCCATAAGAAGGCTCAAGCGCGGCGAGCAGTTCGCCGCGGCCGCAACCCAGTTCAAGCACACGCTTCCCAGGAGGAATTAGAAAGCGCATGTACTGAAGGTCTTCGGCATAGTAGGCCGAATTGATCTTCCGCCAGCGCTCCTGTTCCTCAAGCGTGGCCTCGATGCGCTCCAGGAATTCGCGCTTACGGTTGCTGAGCGGCCGCGGCTCGCTGGACAAAGTCGCCGCTGTGTTCGCCTGGGATGAATAAGAAGCCAATGCAATCTCCGACAGTCACGCTATTGCACACGAGCAATTGCATTGATGCAGGCGCCGTCCGAAACCATTCGGCCTAGTTCGGCGGCCGAGGAAGGCAGCGCGTTGCCGTGCTTTTCATCGAAAAAACGGTACCCGTTTGGAATGAAATACGAAAAGAGTTCTTCTAGGGAGGTCCCTCGTTCCTCGAGCACGTAGGGCGCCAGTTCCATGACGAAAATCGGCTTCACGTCCTTCATGAGCTTTGGGGCTCCGCGGAGAACGTCGCACTCGTAGCCATCCACATCCAGCTTGACGAGCTGCACCCGCAGATCCGGGAACTGGGCCAGAACATCGTCGAGTCTGCGAGCTTGCGCGGCTTCCGTGCGCATCTCACGCCCAAGGTGCTTTGCGTGCAAGCCGCTTTCATTGGTGAGCGGCCAGCTCGAATAGATGGCTGACGGAACGGGTTCGGCGTCCTTGCCGGTCAGGAAGCAGTGCAGAGGGATCACGCGCTTCTGCAACTCGGGATTCAGTTCGAGATTGCGATTGAGCTTGCGAAAGGCGAAGTCGGTCGGTTCGAAGGCGAGAACGCGTCCTTCCGAACCAACGAGGTGAGCCAGATGGAGCGTGTGGGCTCCTACATTGGCCCCAATATCGAGGACCAGTGATCCGGGCTTCACAAGCCCGCGCAGCGTGGCCCTCGTTTGGCGCTCGTAGATATTGCCGAGATAGATCGCGAAATCGATGCCTTGCGCCAGGTCCAGATCGTAGTTGATGCCGTTTCTGACGGCGATCTGACGATCGGATCTTCCCAGCAGCGACCGTCCAGCGCGAACGGCGCGGTACATCAAGCGAGCGGCACCGATCTTGTGAGTGGTTTTCATTGGCGAATTTGGTGTCCCTAAAGCCGGCACTCTTAACGAACGTCGGCGCGGTTGTAAAACGTGCGGATTGGATCGCTCGTCGAGCTCGGCGAAGGGGGCTGTGGAACTTTTGTTTGAAAACCGGTGGTTGTGACAATTCGCGCCGCAAAAGCGCGGCGAGAGAGCGGATCCGATCGTGTGGACCAGGCAATAGAGGTCAAACAGGGGGCGGTCGTGCCTCGCGGTATGGTCCTCCGATAGCGCGTAGGCCTTCCCTTGGTGGGAAGATGGTGATATGAACTCACCACGTGTAGCTTCTGCCCACTCTTGTCCCACTCGCCGCTGCCCACTCAAGGCGCCATGAAGAACGACGAAATCCTCAGCCAGATCACGGATTTCTGCCGTCGCTCCGACATGGCGGAGACGACGTTCGGCCGCCGCGCCGTCAATGACGGCAAGCTGGTGTACCGGCTGCGGGAGGGCAAGCGCATCACGATCGATACGCTCGACCGCATCAACGCCTTCATCGCGACCTCGACGCCGGGCGGCGTGGCGCCGCCGCGCGGCCTCGTGGTGCCGCCGGAAAAGCGCGATCCGCGGGGCAATTTCCGGTTCTTCGAGAACCGCCAGCGCTATTTGCTGTTCGTCCACACCTGCAGTGAGAAGCGGGTGATCGCCGACCGGGTTGCGCTGGAGCTGGCGGCCATCCACCCGCGGCCGCCGGCGCTGCGGGTGTTCGATGCCGGGATGGGCGACGGCACGGTGCTGGCGCGGGTCCTGCGCGCCATGCATGGCCGCTTCCCACATATGCCGTTCTATGTCGCCGGCAAGGAACTGAGCCTCGAGGACGTCCGCCTGACCCTCGACAAGGTCCCCGACCGCCTGTTCGAGCATCCGGCCAGCGTCTTCGTGTTCACCAACATGTATTACGCCGAGGCGCCGTGGCTGACGCCCAAGAACTCCGCGGCGGCCGCCAGCATGATCTGGCACGAGGTGGCCCTGCGAGGCGCTTCCTCGGGTGAGTTCGAGGCCCAGATCGCCGAACTCGGTCCGTTCCTGGAGCAGAACTGGCGCGCCAATCTCAGCCCCGGCAATGCGATGCCGATCTATGAGCGGCCGGTGGCGCTGGTCCTGTACCGGGACGATCACCGGTTCCTGCTCGATTCCATCATTCCGCGGGCCGGCCGCACCGAAGCCAATTTCGATCTTGTGATCGCCTCGCAGCCCTACCGTGCCAAATCCTCGGTGAACTTCCGCGCCAAGCGGATCATCGCGCCGCTGGCCCGCGCGCTGCGCGGCGGCGGACGGCTGATAGGAATCCACTCCCACGGCGGCGATCCCGGGCTTGAAATGATTCAAGCCGTCTGGCCCGGAGAAAATCCTTTCGCCGTCAGCCGCCATGAGATACTGCGCGCGGTGAAATACGAGCTGGGCTCCGCCGGCCGCGAGCTGAACTTCAACGCCTACGCCGATAACCGTTCGATCTTCCGATATGATATGGAAGCGCTGCCCAATGAGGTAACCGGCTCGATCGGAACCTCGACGGCCTTTGCTGCGTGGAATGCGGCGGTGTATGTCGCGCAGATCGAAGATGAGCGGTTGACCGAAACGACCGAAAACGGACGAGCTCTCGAGGCCACGCGCGAAGTTCTCCGCAAACACAACGGGCTGTGGTTCTACGACGAATCCTACGTCATCTCGCGGCGACGAGACTGACATGCCTGGGACATATTCACCAACCAACGTCGGACTTCGACTTAACAAGGGGTTTGCTTGATGCGCGCGTCTTACCTGTTCACCAGCGAGTCGGTCTCGGAAGGCCATCCGGACAAGGTCTGTGATCGTATCTCGGATGAGATCGTCGATCTGTTCTATCGCGAGGGACCGAAAGCGGGCATCGACCCGTGGCAGATCCGCGCGGCATGCGAGACGCTCGCGACCACCAACAAGGTGGTGATCGCCGGCGAAACGCGCGGCCCGAGCTCGGTCACCAACGACCACATCGAGAGCGTGGTTCGCTCTGCAATCAAGGACATCGGCTACGAGCAGGACGGCTTCCACTGGAAGAACTGCGACATCGAGATCCTGCTGCATCCGCAGTCGGCCGACATCGCGCAGGGCGTCGACGCGCTGCAGCCGGGCGAGGTCAAGGAAGAGGGTGCCGGCGACCAGGGCATCATGTTCGGTTACGCCACCAACGAGACGCCCGACCTGATGCCGGCGCCGATCTTCTACGCCCACAAGATCCTGCGGCTGATCTCCGAAGCGCGCCACTCCGGCCGCGAGAAGGTGCTGGGTCCGGACTCCAAGAGCCAGGTCACGGTGCAGTACGAGAACGGCAAGCCGGTCGGCGTCCGCGAGATCGTGGTCTCGCACCAGCATCTGGTCGAGGACCTGTCGTCCAAGCAGATCCGCGACATCGTCGAGCCCTATGTCCGCGAGGCGCTGCCGAAGGAGTGGATCACCGACAAGACGATCTGGCACATCAATCCGACCGGCAAGTTCTTCATCGGCGGTCCCGACGGCGACTCCGGCCTGACCGGCCGCAAGATCATCGTCGACACCTATGGCGGCGCGGCTCCGCATGGCGGCGGCGCGTTCTCCGGCAAGGATCCGACCAAGGTCGACCGCTCGGCCGCCTATGCCGCGCGCTATGTCGCCAAGAACATCGTCGCGGCCGGTCTCGCCGACCGCTGCACGCTGCAACTCGCCTATGCGATCGGCGTGGCGCGTCCGCTGTCGATCTACATCGACACCCACGGCACCGGTAAGGTGTCGGAGGATCAGCTCGAGAAGGCGGTGGCCAAGGCGATGGATCTGACGCCGCGCGGCATCCGCAGCCATCTCGACCTCAACCGCCCGATCTACGCGCGCACCTCGGCCTACGGCCATTTCGGCCGCACGCCCGACAATGAGGGCGGCTTCTCCTGGGAGAAGACCGATCTCGTCGAGCAGCTGAAGCGCGCGCTCTGATACTTGCGTCATTCCGGGGCGCCCGCGAGAGCGAGCGAACCCGGAATCCCTAATCATCACCTCGAGATTCCGGGTTCGCCTCTTCGAGGCGCCCCGGAACGACCAGTTCAACAACAGGACGCTCAAATGAACGCCCCCACGAAGCCCGGCTTCACCGACTACATCGTCAAGGACATTGCGCTCGCCGATTTCGGCCGCAAGGAGATCTCGCTGGCCGAGACCGAGATGCCCGGCCTGATGGCCACCCGCGAGGAGTTCGGCCCCAAGCAACCGCTGAAGGGCGCGCGCATCGCGGGCTCGCTGCACATGACGATCCAGACCGCAGTGCTGATCGAAACGCTCGCTGCGCTCGGCGCCGACATCCGCTGGGTCTCCTGCAACATCTATTCGACCCAGGATCACGCCGCGGCCGCGATCGCCGCCGCCGGCATTCCGGTGTTCGCCGTCAAGGGCGAGACGCTGACCGAGTACTGGGACTACACCGCAAAGCTGTTCGACTGGCACGGCGGCGGCACGCCGAACATGATCCTCGATGACGGCGGCGACGCCACCATGCTGGTGCATGCCGGATACCGCGCCGAGCAGGGCGACACCGCCTTCCTCGACAAGCCGAGCTCCGAGGAAGAGGAGATCTTCTACGCGCTGGTCAAGCGCCTCCTGAAGGAGAAGCCGAAGGGCTGGTTCGCCGAGATCGCCAAGAACATCAAGGGCGTCTCGGAAGAGACCACCACGGGCGTGCATCGCCTCTACGAGATGGCCAACAAAGGCACGCTCCTGTTCCCGGCGATCAACGTCAACGACAGCGTCACCAAGTCGAAGTTCGACAACCTCTATGGCTGCCGCGAGTCGCTGGTCGACGGCATCCGCCGCGGCACCGACGTGATGCTGTCGGGCAAGGTCGCGATGGTCGCCGGCTTCGGCGACGTCGGCAAGGGCTCGGCCGCCTCGCTGCGCCAGGCCGGCTGCCGCGTCATGGTCTCCGAAGTCGATCCGATCTGCGCGCTGCAGGCGGCGATGGAAGGCTATGAGGTCGTGACCATGGAAGACGCGGCGCCGCGCGCCGACATCTTCGTCACCGCCACCGGCAACAAGGACATCATCACCATCGATCACATGCGCGCGATGAAGGATCGCGCCATCGTCTGCAACATCGGTCACTTCGACAACGAGATTCAGATCGCGAGCCTTCGCAATCTGAAGTGGACCAACATCAAGCCGCAGGTCGACGAGATCGAATTCCCCGACAAGCACCGCATCATCATGCTGTCGGAAGGCCGGCTGGTGAACCTCGGCAATGCGATGGGCCACCCGTCCTTCGTGATGTCGGCCTCCTTCACCAACCAGACGCTGGCGCAGATCGAGCTGTTCGCCAACAACAAGGACGACAAGTACGCCAAGAAGGTCTACGTGCTGCCGAAGACGCTCGACGAGAAGGTCGCCCGCCTGCACCTCGCCAAGATCGGCGTCAAGCTGACCGAGCTGCGCAAGGATCAGGCTGACTATATCGGCGTGAAGCAGGAAGGTCCGTACAAATCGGATCACTACCGCTACTGATCCGCGCCCGCAGCAATCGATCACGTGAAGAGCCCCGGCCTCGCCCGGGGCTTTTTGCTAGGCAGGCTCGTGCATCAAGCTGGGATGCCGCACGCAATTTGACTGGTCGCCCCCGTGCACCGGTCGAGGACCGGTCATACCAAAATGGGCCGTGCAATAAGGTCCTTTTCGGATTCGGGAAATCAGAGATGGCCTGCCAAGGCTCGGGTTGCTAGGGTCGGCTCTCTCGGGTTACAGAGCTACTTGCCCTGCGGCTCTTACCCCGCAATCGGCTAGTCAGTAGGGGAGGCAAATGCGCTGCCCCTCCAAAGTGAGGCATCATCATGGGTTTGGCGCTCAACGTTGCAGTCCTATTGCGCGGGTGGCTTTTGGCACACCATGCCAACGGGCCGGTCGCAACGCTTGGTGTGATGGACTGCGGCTTCTCAGAGAAAGCCTTTACTAAAGCCATAGAGAAGGTTTCGCTATGGGCATCCGCCGATCGCCCTATGAGCGCGGCTCGTTATTTTCAAATGTGCGGAGGGCTAAATGATCTGTCAAGCATCGACATCAGCAAATACGAGGGCGCCGATTTCGAGTTTGATCTAAACAATGAAAGTCTTCCACCTGAATTGATCGGCCGCTTCGGCGTGGTGCTTAACGGCGGGACGCTGGAGCACGTCTTTCACGTTCCGAACGCGCTCACCAACATCTCGCGCATGCTGCGTCCCGGCGGCCTTGCCGTCCATATCTTGCCGATGAGCAATTGCGTTGATCATGGCTTCTATCAATTCAGCCCTACGCTCATGCTTGACTATTATGCGGCGGCGAAATTCGACCTGCTCAACTCGATTTCGCTTCACTTCTCTCCGCAGTCGCCGCGCTGGCTCGTTAAACCAGCCCTGCTCGGCTCGTACGGCGAAGGCCTTATCGGCACCTTCGACCAAAGAATCGCCTTCCACATGCTCGTCGCCCGCAAGCGTCCCGATTCCCTCGATTGGGCAATCCCAATCCAAAGCCTGTACGGCCGGAAATTTACAGGTCAACGCCATCTATCCGACGCGATCGAGTGGTTCAGTCCCTTCGAGATTGAGAACGGTCGCCGGATCGAGTCCGGTAAACCGACCGAGTTTCGTATCGAGTCGTTTGCGAGCAACGGCGGCTTAATGTGGGGTGCGACACTGCCGGATTATCTTCCGCGGGGTGACGACAGTACGAGCCCCATAAGTTCTAGCCTCGCATTGTTCGAGGATGGTAAGCTCCTTGGACCACCCCACTCAGCTCATGACACGATCCAGAAAATTGGGCGAGGCGCATATTCGCATTGGGGTGGAGCGCTCTTCTTGTCGTCTAGCGACGGATCCGATCCAAATACGAATGGACGTCAATACCTCTGCAAGCTGTGAGCGAGTCGGCTATATATTGGTTACGCGGACGAGTTTACTGGAAGAACCTGATGAAGCACCGTCTCGAGCTGGCTGCGGACGTATCGACATTGCTTCCCGATCCGTTCGCAGTCCTAATCTAAATAGCTTGAACAGAGCATGAGTGAACGGCACCACAGCTCGCTCATGAACCTGGTGATGGTCGCTGATTTCATCAATCGTGTCATTTCGTCACCGGTCGGTGTCGTGTTTCGCTGTTGGATGCAGCCGCGCAGTATCCCGGGAGGTCGTGGAGGCTGGAGTGCCGCGCGCCGATTCGGAGAGTGTTGCCGACAAGTCTTAAATCTGGTTCGATGTTAGCTTGATGTGCCGATCGGACGTACTTTCTTTCGCAAAGGCGCTGCGCGCTTTGAAGACACCAGCCACTACGTGCGCTCGGGCGTCAACCGCATCTCACCGTAACATCCGTGACGATGCGCAGCCCCCCTCGATCGGGTGAGACGGACACATCATACACTGAGTTGTGCTCCGGATAAGCACCGGAGGACTTGCCATGTAGGGCAACTCAGTGGCACTTGCGCGCGAGGAGGGAGCCGGACGAGCGTGCTTAGGTCACGGTCTTTCGGTCGCCGGCGCTGTGCCGTGCCCCAGTTGCCGTGAGATCTCGCCCGCACAATCGCGCAGCGCAGTTGCAATTGCGCTGTCCCAGCTGGCGTCGAAGGTGCCCTCCGGGCCCATCGCTGTGATGACCAGCGCGACGTGGCGGGCGTGATCGAACACCGGCGCGGCGAAGGCGTTGACGCCGGGCAAGGGATCGCCGATCGCCCGCGCCAGCCCGCGGCTGCGGACCTCGGCGAGGATATCGGCCGTCTTCGCGTCCGCCGGCGGACGCTTCGGATTGTAGCCGACGCCGAGGCGATCGAGGCCACTGTCGAGCGCGGTCCTGATCGCGTTCGGCGGCATGAAGGCGGCGAAGGCGCGGCCGGTCGCGGTCTCGAGCAGCGCCACCACCGATCCGACGCGCATCGCGATATGCACCGGATGGCTCGGCTCCTCGAGCCGCACCACGGTCGCACCGTGGGTGCCCCAGACCGACAGCGACACCGCGTGATTGATGCTGTCGGCGAGCGCTGCGATCCGCGGCGTTGCGATCCGTACCGCCGACTGCCGGCGCAGGCTGATCAGGCCGAGCTCGAGCGCCAGCGCCCCGATCTCGTAACGGCCAGTGGTCTCGTCCTGCTCGATCAGGCCGATGCGGGAAAAGCTGACGAGATAGGGATGCGCCTTGGCCGGCGGCATGCCGGCTTCGCGGGCGAGATCGCGCAGCATCATCGGTTCGCCGCTGCGGGCCAGCGCGCGGAGCAATTCTCCGCCGACCTCGATCGACTGTATGCCGCGGCTCTCTCTCGTCATGTGGCCCTGCCAGCTCCGACAATGTGCTTATACGGCGAGAAACCCTCCGTCGACCGGCATGGTCACGCCGTTCACATAAGATGCCAGCTCCGATGCGAGGAACACCACCGGGCCGACCAGCTCCTCCGGCTGCCCGACGCGGCCGAGCGGTGTGCGGCCCAGAAATCCGGCGAGCCGGCCCGGGTCGTTGCGGGTCGCTTCGGTCATCGCCGTTTCGATCACGCCGGGCGCGATCGCATTGACACGAATGCCGTCGGCGGCAAGCTCGCGGGCGAGCGCCTGGGTGAGGAGCTTGACGCCCCCCTTGGACGGCGCATAGCCCAGCGTATCGGCAACGCCGAGGAAGGACGCGATCGAGCCGAGATTGATGATCGTGCCGCGCGTCTCGCGCAATGCCGACAGGAAGGCGTGGGTGACGTTGAATGTGCCGGTCAGGTTGACGTCGAGCACCCGCCGCCAATTCTCGCGTGCACGGGGCGAGCCGATGCCCTCACGGATGATGATGCCGGCATTGTTGACCAGGATCGCGATCGGCCCGACCTCGCGCGCCGCACGCTGCGCCAGCGCGGAGCGCGCCTCCGCATCGGTGACATCGAGCTCGAACGGCCATGCCGCGCGGCCGTGCTGGCGAATGTCGGCCGCGGTTTGCTCGGCGCCGGCGCGATCGATGTCGGTCACTACAACGTCCGCGCCATGCGCCGCGAGGCCAAGCGCGATGGCGCGACCGTTGCCGTGCGCAGCGCCGGTCACCAGCGCGCGCTTGCCTGCGAGCAGGGTCGCCATTGCGCTCATGGCGCGCTTCCTTCCGCCGCCACGCCGGCGATGTGCCTGCCCGCGATGTAGCCGAAGGTCAGCGCAGGCCCGAGTGTGATGCCGGCGCCGGGATAGTTGCCGCCCATGATGCTCGCCATGTCGTTGCCGGCGGCATAGAGGCCGGCGATCGGCCGGCCGTCGGCGTCGAGCGCGCGGGCATTGGCATCGGTCCTTATGCCGGCATAGGTGCCGAGATCGCCGATCACCATCTTGATGGCGTAGAACGGCCCGTGCTGGATCGGCGCGATGCAGGGATTGGGCCCGTGCAGCGCATCGCCCTGGTAGCGGTTATAGGCGCGCGAGCCCTTGCCGAAGGCGGGATCGCGTCCCTCCGCCGCGGTGGTGTTGAACTCCGCGACGGTCGCCTCGAGCGCCTTGGCGTCGATGCCGGCCTGCGCGGCGAGCTCCGCCAGCGTCGCGCCGCGCTTGAGATAGCCGGTCTTCAGATGATGGCCGAGCGGCATCGGGCGCGGCGGCACGCAGCCGAGGCCGTATTTGCGCAGCGTCTCGTGATCGCAGATGAGATGCGCCGCGATCTCCTCGCCGGGCTTCGCCGCCTTGATCATCGCCTGCACGAAGTCGTGGTAGGAATTGCCTTCATTGGCAAAGCGCCTGCCATCGGCCATCACCGCGATCACGCCCGGCTTGGCGCGATCGATGAAATGCGGCATCACGCCCTTCGAGCCGTCCTTGCGCGTCGTGACTGAGACCGGCACCCAGGCCGCGGCGTTCGGCAGCGAGTCGTCGACGCGGCCGCCGGCGGATTCCGCAAGGCGCAAGCCGTCGCCGGTGTTGCCGGTCGGGCCCGGCGAATAATGTTCTTTTCCGGTCGGCGCATGCGGAAACATCTTTTGCCGTCGCGCGACGTCATGCGGAAAACCGCCGCAGGCGAGCACCACGCCACGCTTGGCGTTGACGCGGATCGTGCGCCCTTCACGCACGACGACCGCGCCGCGGACCACGCCGTTCTCGACGATCAATTCGCGCACCGGCGAGTTGAGCCAAAGCGGGATCTTGAGGTCGAAGGCGGATTTCGCCAGCCGTCCGGCGAGCGCGTTGCCGTTGGTCAGCGTCATGCCGCGGCCGTTGCGCATCACGTCGATGGCGTGCTTCGACAGCCGTTTGGCGACATAGGCCGCCGAGGTCAGCGATCTCGTCGCGCGCATGAAATGCACAATCTCCTTGCCGGAGCCGAGCATCATGCCGAACACGGTGAGCTCGGGCAGGGGGCTGCCGAGATTCTTGAGGGCGTCGCCGAGCTCGTGGGCGTCGAACGGCCGCGTCACCATCGAGCGGCCGCCCTGCGCGCCGCCCGGCGCTTCCGCATGATAGTCCGGGAAGGTCAGCGGCATGTCGAAGCGCACCGCGGTGCTGGTGGTGAAGAAGTCGACCGCCTTCGGCCCTTCGGTCAGGAACGCATCGACGCGCGCGGCATCAAAGCTGTTGCCGGCCTCGTGGCGCAGATAGGTTTTGGCCTGATCGGGGCTCTCCTCGATGCCCCAGGCCTTGGCCAGCGAGGTGCCGGGGATCCACAGCCAGCCGCCGGAGCGCGCGGTGGTGCCGCCGAACCGCGGCTCCTTCTCGACCACCAGGACCTTGAGGCCGTGATGGCCGGCGGTGACCGCCGCCGACAGCCCGGCGCAGCCGGAGCCGACGACCAGCGCGTCGCAATGATACGTTTCCTGGGTTTGTTCGTTGGCCACGCGATCGATCCTATTTCTTGAGCAGCGGGCACTTCGACTCGGAGATCGGACGATAGGCATCCTCGCCCTTCACCGTCTTGACGATGTCGAGATAATCCCACGGCTCCTTGGACTCCGACGGCTTCTTCACCTTCGCCAGATACATGTCGCGGATCACGCGGCCGTCCTCGCGCAGTTTGCCGCCATGCACGAAGGTGTCCTCGATCGGCAGCTCGCGCATCTTGGCCATCGCCGCCTTCGGATCGTCGGTGCCGGCGGCCTGGATCGCCTTGAGATAATGCAGCACCGAGCCGTAGACGCCGGTCTGGATCATGGTCGGCATCACATTGGCGCGGGCGTAGAACTTCTTCGACCAGGCGCGCGTCTTCTCGTCCATGTTCCAGTACGATGCCGTCGTCATATAGGTGCCCTGCGCGGCGTTGAGGCCGATCGCATGCACGTCGGTGTCGAACATCAAGAGCCCGACCAGCTTCTGGCCGCCCTGCACGAGGCCGAACTCGCCGGACTGCTTGATCGAATTGTCGGTGTCCTGACCGGCATTGGCGAACGCCACCACGTCGGCCTTCGAGCTCTGCGCCTGCAGCGCAAAGGAGGAGAAGTCGGCGGTGTTGGTCGGATGCTTGACGCTGCCGAGCACCTTGCCGCCCATCTCGTTGATGAAGCGCGTCGCGTCCTTCTCGAGCTGCTGGCCGAAGGCGTAATCCGCGGTGACGAAGAACCAGGACTTGCCGCCTTCCTTGATCACGGCCGAGGCCGTCACCTTCGACAGTGCGTAGGTGTCGTAGGCGAAATGCACCGTGTTGGGGCTGCACAATTCGTCGGTCAGCGAGCTCGCGCCGGGACCGGACAAGAGCGCGATCTTGTTGCGCTCGCGCACCATGTTGTGCACGGCGATCGCGATGCCGGAATTCGGGATGTCGACGACGGCGTCGACCTTGCCGTTGTCGAACCAGCCACGCACGATCTGCACGCCGACATCGGTCTTCATCTGGTGGTCGGCGGAGATGATCTCGATCGGCTTGCCGAGCACGGTGGGGCCGAATTCCTCGACCGCCATCCTGGCCGCCTCGACCGAGCCCGGGCCCGAATTGTCGCGTCCCCAGCTCGACAGGTCGGTCAGCACGCCGATGCGCACGACGTCATCGGAAACCTGGGCGTGAGCGGCCGTGGTCATCGCCGCGACAAGGGCTGCCGCCAGAAACTGTCTCATCATTCCTCCCTTTGGATGTCCGCGCTCTTCGGCGGGTCACTCAGGATTAGGAATTGTCTAATCAGTTTGTCAATGGCGAATTAGGTGTGTGAATAGTGTCACAAAGTTGGCACCCGTGCGGCGCGACGCTTCACATTTGGTGAGCGAACGCTTACATGGCTCGTCCGGGACGGCACCGCGGCAACGAGTCCGGCTCATTTGCCAGACCGCGCCGCAGTGCCAAGTCACTATGAAACAGGGGAATTTTCGCGGACGGCGACGCGTTTCGCCGCCCGGACTGGGCCGCCCGTGAAGGGCAAGGCTCCTGCGGGGCGGGGCATGAAGGGCGTCGGCGGGGCAGCGATCATAGACGGATCATGTTGAGACAGCTCTTCGCGCCGCAGCTCGTCATTCTTTACGTGCTGGTGTCCTCTACGCTCTACGTCCACTTCCGCGGCAAGCATCGGTTGCGCTTCGCTCGCCAGCTCGGCGATCACTCGACCTACCTCGCGCCCTACAATGTGCTGATGTATGCCGGCTCCGCCGTGCCCAACACGCCGGTGATTCCGGTTGAGCAGTTTCCCGAGCTCAAGAAGCTCTCCGACAATTGGGAGACGATCCGCGACGAGGCCACGCGCCTGTTCGACGAAGGCTTCATCCGTGCCGCGGCCAAGAACAACGACTGGGGCTTCTACTCCTTCTTCAAGAGCGGCTGGAAGCGCTTCTATCTGAAATGGTACGACGACTTCCTGCCGTCGGCGCGGACGCTGTGCCCGAAGACGGTGGAGCTGCTCAACTCGATTCCGAACGTGCATGGCGCGATGTTCGCGATGCTGCCGCCGGGCGGTAAGCTCGGGGCGCACCGCGATCCCTTCGCCGGCTCGCTGCGCTATCACCTCGGCCTCGTGACGCCGAACTCGAACCAGTGCCGCATCCTCGTCGACGGCGTCGAATGCGTCTGGCGCGACGGCGAGGCCTTCATGTTCGACGAGACCTTCATCCACAGCGCCGAGAACAAGACCGACGTCAATCGCATCATCCTGTTCTGCGACGTCGAGCGCCCGATGAAGTTCGGCTTCATGACGGCGATGAACCGCTGGGTCAGCCACAACATCGTCAAGGCGTCGGCGACCCAGAACGTTGACGGCGAGCACGTCGGCGCGCTGAACAAGGTGTTCGGCAAGCTCTACGAGATCCATCTCGCCAGCCGCAAGGTGAAGGAGTGGAATCGGAACGTGTACTACACGCTCAAATATTCCGCGACCGCGCTGATCCTCGGCCTGATCGTGATGTCGGCGCTGCACTGACCGCGGCGGCGTTGCCGCGTTGGAAGCAAAAGCCCCGAAGCATGCTCCGGGGCTTTCTGTCTGGGACGAGAGCTGTGAGGCGCAACAGCGTCAGTCGCGCTCGAAAACCTTGGCGCCAGGGTAGATTCGCCTGGCATAGGCGACGACCCACTCCCTGTCCTGGGTCTCCAGGAACGGAGTTCGGATCTTGCACGACCCGACGATCAGGTGCCACAGGCCGTTCAGCTTCTGAATGTTGACGATCATCTGAGTGGTCCTCGAAACCCGCGTTCCAGTCGACACCTGCCACGCGTGACAGTCTTGCGATTGACGGCTCGGAGCAGTGATCCTGATCACGTTGGAGTAGCCGCGAGTGTAAAAATCTCTCGCCATCGCTCAACTGTACGGGCGTAAGCACGGGCCATCACAAGGAATCAGGCGGGCTATACCAAGGTATGTTGGTGTCGGTCAGGAGGTGCAGCCGCAGCGTCGGGGCCGTTCAACTTTGCGCGGCGGCGCGCCTTCGCGCTCCGATCCGTTACATGGGCGTGATAACGTCCCATCTGGCGTTTCGCATTGAGGGGACCTTGCCATGTCGGAGTCATCAGGAGCTTTTGCGACCACTGCGCTGAGCGGCTACGAGCTGCTGGCCGATCCGCAGCTGAACAAGGGCACGGCGTTCTCCGAGGCTGAGCGCGAGGCGTTCGACCTGCATGGCCTGTTGCCGCCCAATATCCTGACGCTGGACGAGCAGGTCTCGCGCCGCCTCGAGGCGCTGCGCGGCTTTGAGACCGACATCGAGCGCTATGCCTTTCTGCGCGAGCTGCAGGACACCAACGAGACGCTGTTCTACGCGCTCCTGGTCGGCAACCTGGAAGAGCTGCTGCCGATCGTCTACACGCCGACCGTCGGCGAGGGCTGCCAAAAATTCAGTCGGCTGTTCCGCAAGCCGCGCGGGCTGTTCCTCAGCATCCCACATCAGCACCGGATCGATCGCATTTTCGCCCATCCGCGCTTCGATCACGTCGAGGCGATCGTGGTGACCGACGGCGAGCGCATCCTCGGCCTCGGCGACCAGGGCGCCGGCGGCATGGGCATCCCGATCGGCAAGCTCGCGCTCTATACCGGCTGCGGCGGCCTGCATCCGGCGACGACGCTGCCGATCATGCTCGACGTCGGCACCGACAATCCCGATTGCCTCGCCGATCCGCTCTATGTCGGCTGGCGCAACGAGCGCGTCCGCGGCCAGGCCTATGACGACTTCATCGAGGCTTTCGTCGCGGCGGTGGTGAAGCGCTGGCCGCGCGTCCTGCTGCAGTGGGAGGATTTCGCCAAGAACAACGCGACGCGTATGCTCGAGCGCTATCGCGACCGGCTCCTGACCTTCAATGACGACATTCAGGGCACCGCGGCGGTGGCGACCGGCGCCTTGCTCTCCGCGATCAACGTCACCGGCGTGCCGCTCACCGAGCAGCGCGTCGCCGTGCTGGGCGCAGGCTCGGCCGGCTGCGGCATCGCCAGCCTGATCCGCGCCGCGATGGTCGATGCCGGCCTGTCGGAGAGCGAGGCGGCGAAGCGCTTCTTCATGGTCGACCGCGACGGGCTGCTGCTCGAGGGTATGAGCGGGCTCGCCCCGTTCCAGCTTCCGTTCGTGCAGGACAGGCAGGCGATCGCGGGCTGGCAGCTCAGCCATCCCGACAAGATCGCGCTGCTCGACGTCGTGCGCAACGCGAGGCCGACGGTGCTGATCGGCGTCTCCGGGCAGGCCGGCGCGTTCTCCGAACCGATCGTCCGCGCGATGGCCGAGTGCAACAAGCGGCCGGTGATCTTCCCGCTGTCCAACCCGACCTCGCGCGAGGAGGCGACGCCGGTCGATATCGAGGCGTGGACCGAGGGGCGGGCGTTGATCGGTGTCGGCAGCCCGTTCCCGCCGATCATGCGCGACGGCGCGCGCTTCAAGGTCGACCAGACCAACAACTCCTACATCTTCCCGGGGGTCGGCGTCGGCGCGCTCGCGGTCGGTGCCAGCCGGGTCAGCGACGGCATGTTCATGGCCGCCGCCAAGGCGCTGGCCAGCGTCTCGCCGGCGCGCGACAACCCGAAGCACAATCTGCTGCCGCCGGTCAGCGCGTTGCGCGACGTCTCGCAGACCGTGGCGCTTGCGGTCGCGCTGCAGGCGCACAAGGAGGGATTGGCGAGCAACGTTCCGATCGACCAGGTCGAGGCGCGGATTCACGCCAAGGTCTGGACGCCGCGCTACGTGCCGTACCGCCGCAGCGATCGGGCTTAGAGCTCGGCGCGTCGGCGCGGCGCGATCCTCCGGGCCGCGCGCGGCCCCGCATCGATTTTATGACCATCATGATCGGGTCAGGATGGGCTCGACCTCGCTTACGCCTTCTCAACGGGCTTGACCGAAGTAAGAATTTTCTTCAATTTTGGTATGCCAAATGCCAGTGGCGGTCCTTCGGGGATTTGGACGTCGCGGTGTCCGCAGCCCGCGATCGCACAACATCGACACAACGAGGAAACGGGGAGGGAAGTCGAATGGCCAATCTCGGCATGTCGCGCAGGGAGTTGCTGGTCGGGTCCATGCTCACGGCGGTCGCCGCGGCGGCGCCGCGACCGCTCTGGGCCCTCGACAACACGGGTGCGCTGGCGCGATCGAAGACCGGCATGGTGACGAGCCCGCACGAGCTCGCCACGCAGGCAGGGCTCGAGGTGCTGCGCAAGGGCGGCAATGCGATCGAGGCGGTCATCGCCATCGGTGCCACGCTGTGCGTGACCTATCCGCATTTCAGCGGCCTCGGCGGCGACAGCTTCATGGTGATCAGTGACCGCAAGGGAAATGTCCGGACGCTGTCCGGCGCAGGTCAGGCCGCGCTCAACCTGCCGAACTACAGCGGCTCGGTCCCGATCCGGGGGCCGGGGTCGGCGCTGACCGCGGCCACGACCGTCGACGTCTGGGACCAGGCGTTCGATTTCAGCCGCAAGTCCTGGGCCGGAAAGCAGAGCTGGGCGTCGCTGTTCGAGCGCCCGATCGAATACGCCGGCAAGGGCTTCCCGGTCACGCCGTCGCAGCGCTTCTGGCAGGACATGGAAGCGAAGAACCTGAAGGACTGGCCCGACATCCAGCGCATCTTCATGCCCGCCGGCCGGATGCCTGAAATCGGCGAGCCGCTGGTCCAGCCTGAACTCGCGAAATCGCTGGAGATGCTGGCGGCAAATGGCGGGCGTGATTTCTACGAAGGAAAGCTCGCCACGCGCATTGCGGCCGGACTGAAGCAGATCGGCTCGCCGCTGACCGCCGAGGATCTGGCGCGCTGCCGCGCTCGCGACGAGACGCCGTTGCGCGTCGGCTATCGCGGCGGCGAGCTGCTCGGGCTGCGCCCGCCGACGCAGGGTCTCACGACGCTCGAGATCATGGGCATCCTCGACCGCTTCGAGCTTGCGAAATATCCGGAAGGGAGCGCGGACTACTATCACCTGCTGGTCGAAGCGGTGAAGCAGGCCTTCATCGACCGCGGCCGCTACATCGGCGATCCGGAATTCGTCGACGTTCCGGTCAATCAGCTGCTCTCGGCGAGCTACCTCGACGCGCGCGCGAAGGCGATTAACGTGGCGAAGGCGATGCCGTGGCCGCACGTGTTCCAGAAGGGCGACACGGTTTATCTCGCCGCGACCGACCGGGACGGCAATTGCGTCAGCATGCTGCAAACCGTCTACTACGATTGGGGAAGCGGCATGGTGGCCGGCGACACCGGCATCATCTGGCACAACCGCGGTGCGTCGTTCAACCTCGACCCGGCCAGCCCCAACTGCCTCAAGCCGGGCAAGCGGCCGTTCCACACGCTCAATCCGGGAATCTATCTCAAGGGCGGACGGCCGCATCTGCTGTACGGCACGCAGGGAGCCGACGGCCAGCCGCAGACGCTCGCGGCGGTGCTGACCAGGCTGATCGACTACAACATGGATCCGCTCACCGCGCTGGCGCGGCCGCGCTTCCTGCTCGGCAAGACGTTCTCCGATGCGCGCGACAGCCTGAAGCTGGAGAAGGATGCCGGTGAAGCGGTCTTCAACGCGCTCGCCGAGCGCGGCCATGAGATAAGTCCGATACCAGCCCAGAGCCCGCTCGCGGGACATCCGGGTGCGATCCGGATCGACGCTGACGGAAGCATCACCGGGGCGCATGATCCGCGCAGCGACGGACGGGCGCTCGGGTTGTCATAAGACGAAGCGCGGCAGATTGACGGATGCGCCCGGCGACTGCCGGGCGCATCCGGCAGCCATCTGCGAAGCATGGTCCCCCGGTGGGCGAGCGGTGGCGGACGACGGCCCTCGACGCGTTGCGATCTGTCGCTCGCCATGGCCGACTGAAGGCCGACTAAAGTTCAAGCCTCGACGGTCCGTTCCGGTGGAACTTTCCGGGGCGCGTTATCGTTCGTACTCAAACGAACCACAGTCAATATCCGTCCGGGGGCCTGCGAGGGAGACACCCCCATGGCAACATTTGGCTC
>NZ_JAQOSR010000085.1:0-37467 GCF_046718885.1 Bradyrhizobium sp. UFLA01-814
CGTGGTGTAGAGCGTGTCCGCGTTGGGTGCGGTGACATCCCGGAACGACGCGTCCGGATATTGGCGCAGCTTGATGATATGGCCCATCGGCCCTCGCGTGCCCACGGGCTCCGCGACGTTGGTGATGATCCTCCGCGTCATCTCCATCGTCACCAACGGATAGCCGAATATGTAGGCGTCGCTCGCGAGCCAGAAGTCCTCCAAGCCCTGACCGACACCCAGGAAAGCTCCCTCCTCGGCGACGGCTGGTCGACCTATCGCCGCTCCGGTGAGCAGACCCATTCCGCCAAGCGCAAGATTGCGACGAGTGATCTCCATTGTTCTCTCCTTGTGTACAAATCGAATGGTCTTCAAAGAATCGTCTGGCTGCCTCGACTGTCGGCCTGCCGTGAAGGGCGTCCGATCCTCCGGTCAGGGCTGCATCCTGATCCCGAGCGCCGCTCTCATATCCTTGAAGACCACTGCGATGGCTTCGATGATGAGCTGGTCAGGATGAGCCTTGCAATGTTGGATCACTTCGTGCTCGGCCTCACGGGACTTCTTGATGTCGAGGTAGTGCTTGCGCGCGAGGCCGTTGTACCAACCGCTGTACCAGGCAGTGAGAAGATCGGCGTCTCCCTGCCACGTTCCGGCGAGTTGCGCGCATGTCAGCTTCTGAACATCCAGATAGCCTTCGGCGTTGGCATAAGCGCTCAGGTCCGTCTGCGCATGCGCCGACTGAATGCTGGCGACGATCAACGATGCTGCAATCATGGCGGTTCGTCCCATGATCCCCCTCCTGTGAGCTCGCGTGTTCGGCTTAGATTGGGCCGACCTTCCCTGTCGGCCGAGCGGCTGTGACGCGACGGTCGCGTTGCTCAGTAACAAGGCGGATACGGATAGTATCCGCACCGCGGGGCGTAATAGGGATAGGCTGCCGCAGCTCCAAGGGCGGCCGCACCCGCGACTGCAGCGCCGCGGTAGTAAGCACCTCGCCAGGCGGTGCGGCGAGCAACGCCGGCAAAAGACAGCGGCGTGAATGGACGACCGATGATGTCGATAAAGATCGACGCCGGTCCATCAGCCCCCGCAAGGTCACCTTCGAGCATATCGACATCGAAAGTCAGCCTGTCGCCTTCGAGCTTGGGCGATTTCAGGACGACGACGGCGTCGGCTACCGATGATCCGTCTTTCCTGAACCCGGACACGGTGGCGTTTGGAGGATCTTTCGCGAAATTGTCACTGCCATTGCCCCAATCCTCGACAATTCGCGACGTAAGATCGTGACCAGCCGCCCTCACGGGCCGATCGGCGAACACGATCGCATTCGGTGAAACCCCCGTCAGCACAAGCTTCCCGTCCTTCAAGCTCGCACCCCGCGAGTTGAGGACGAAGAGCGATGGCACGACTTCCGGCTTTGCCTGACCTATCGACTTCTCAAGCGGTACATGTGGTTTGCTCTCGGGTGCAGACTGGGAAAGCACCTTATGGGGAGCGGCAATCAATCCGGCGACACAAAATACGAACAGAGCTGAGCGAAGGATCATGTTTGTTATTCCTTTGGAAAGCGCAATTTCGGCAATCAGCTTCGCTAAGCATTTCGCGCCAATTCAAATCGCGCGTCTTGCCATTTCGCGCCAATGATCGGAATTGTCATTGCCGAGCGGCGTGAGACCTCTTGCGATGGCTCGCTCGGCTCTGCCTATCGGCAAGTTGCCTGTAGATGATGGGCTGAATTTTCATCACACGCACGAAAGTACGGCTGAAGCTGCTAGGGTTGCTGTAGCCGACGAATTTCGCGATTTCCGACAGTGGCTTGCCTGAGTCCACGAGCAAGCGACAAGCGATGTTCAAGCGAACTTCCGCAAGCATTTCGCTGTGGCTGGTGCCCATGCGACCAAGGTGACGCTGTAGCGTGCGCGAGCTGAACTTGAGAGCGCGAGCGGTGCTATCAAGGGTTGCGTCACCGTGTCGCAGCGACGCGACAATGACTGCGCGGACCACCTGGGCTGAAGGCAATCGGACAGCTCTCATCGGTTGGGCTGAGGCGTGAAGCCCGTGCTCCTGCAAAGAAACGACGCTCCAAGATAAAGCAGTTTAGGGCATCGATCTGGCCATCAGCCGCCAAAACTTTCGCCAAGCGGAATTCGTCGAACGTGTTATTGCATCTGATTGCTCGATAAACACAACCCAAGAGAGTTCCGGCCTGCTAAGCTGCGATCGCGGCAAAACTTCTTGGGCAGGTAGTAATGACCGTCATTCCATTGACCCGCTGTCAATTTTTGATTCCATTCGCTGAGCTTCATTCTGAAATAGGCGGCCCTACGGCGGCACTTCTCGCCAAGTTTCAACTCCCGACGTCCTTTGAAGAAAAAGCGGATCATTACGTGCCTTTGCTGCCGGCGGTTCGGTTCGCGACGGCCGCTCAGCAAAAGCAGGGCCTGTCGGAAATTGCCTTTCGCGCAGCCCAACGACTTTCGTTCGAACATTTGAGCGAAACCATGCGGGCGCGGGTGCGCCATGCGCCAACCCTATTGGTTGCCCTGCAGCAAATATGCCGGTGGGCGCCGTGCGAAGATACGATCCTTCAACTATGGCTCGAGCCAAGCGGCGAGAGTTTGAAGATTTGCAGCAAGCTTATTGGAACGGAGGGCATTTCTCATCTTGAGATATCCCAGTGGCTTCAGAACATATTCGTCCTGCACATCGTCCGTCAGTTCGCCGGGATGAGTTGGTCTCCGAGAGTGATTGCGTTTGAAGCGATCTATACGCCGAGCCCAGAGGTCCAGTCGCATTGGCCGAACACGCGCTTCATGTCGGGTCAAAAGGCCTCATGGATCGAAGTGCCGGTCGAACTCCTCAGCCTTGCAAATCCCGCAAACGACGTTCGGTCAACGCCGGCCGATCACGCGCCGCAGTCATTCGGAAAGGACGTCGTCAGCGCACTGAAGCTGAGCTTACCCTCCTACCTGGATCAAGGAGGCCTCACGATCATGCAGGCCGCCGAGATGATGGGAGTGAGCAGCAGGAGTCTGCAGCGGAGGCTTTCGCTTGCTGGTCTGACATATTCCGGTCTGCTTGAGCAGGCGCGCTTCAACAATGCGGCCAAGCTTCTGGGCGACTCTGAAATCAAGATCATCGACGTGGCATTCTCATCGGGCTATGCCGACCCTGCCCACTTCACGCGAGCTTTCCGCCGGATTTCCGGCTGCACCCCGCGGGAGTTTCGGGAGAGGTCGAGGAACGGACAAGCCACGATCGATCGGCCTGCCGCCCGCCCCAATGGCAATCGCGCCTAGCGAAGGTTCTCGCATTGAACGCGCCGCCATGTAACACAGGGCTCCCGGCTCCCGGATCGATCTTGAGCGCGGCATTGTGCGCGCTCCTTGTCGCCGTCCCGGTTGCGAAGGCCTTTGCCGCAAGCGTTGATGGCCTTGCCAATGCTCCGGTGCCGACGATCTATCTCGACCTCAGGACGATCTACGCGCAGGTTCCGGCAGGATCGCTCGCGTTCGGCTTTGGACGTCCGACGCTGTTCAATACGCAGACGCTTGCGGCATCGGGCGGCCCGGCATTTCCGGCGGGCCTGCCAACAGCGAAATCCCTCAATATGGATTTTCCGCTGACGGTCGATGTCACCGAAAGCGTCTCGCTCTATGCCGGCGTCTCTGGCAGTTCGACGAACTTCGGAAGCGCCGGCTTTTCGTCCTTTCAAATCACAAGCTGGAACATCGGCTTCCAGGCCGACCTTTACCAGCAGAACGGCGGGACCTTTCCTACCGCGACGCTGCAATCGACCGTCACACAGTCGATTCCCAATCGTCCGCTGGGCACAACCTCCTTCAACAACATTCTCGAATTTGACTATGCGCTCGATTCCGATGAGACCAGAGGCTTCCTCAGCGGCATCCAATACACGCGAACCGACGTCGATGGTGCGCTGGGAAGGGTCAACCCGAACACGATTGCCTATGTTGGTGGCTACTATCAATGGCCGAACAATTGGAAGTTTACCGGCCGCGTGGGCTTGCAATCCTTCGAAGGCGCGCAGCTTCTGAACCTCGCGTCGATTCAGCCCTTTGCACAACCGATCGTGCGGCTCGATCTCGACCGCATGGATGATAATGACAACCGACTGTTTGGCATCACAGCCGAAATCATGTGGGTGCCGAACCCCGCCTATCAACTGACGTTCAGAACGCCTCTGTATGCCGTCAAGAACTAGCTGGCGCACGAGCAAGCAAGCACCGAGACCATCCGACGCGGGTGCGAGCGACCCGCTCCCGGCCGTGCTGTGACGACGGGTATATCTACCCCGGGTCACTTGACCGTATCCTCTGCGGCCATCACCGGGTCGGCCATCGGCCCGCCGGGATGCGGCGGCAATCGATGCGGTGACACGGCCAAACAGCCATGGCGTCGGCCGTCACCCGAAAAACGAAGCGCGCCGGTGGCAACCGATCGTCCGGCTATCGCTGATCGTCGAATGGCTTGATCGAGTGGGCCGGCGCGCGCGCCGGCTGGATCGTCAGCCGATAGGCGATCAGGTTGGTGCCATCGAATGCCTCAAGCAAGTAGTCGCAAACGGGACAGTGATACTCACCCTTGGCGCCAGGTTCGGACCATAGCTCCAACCGCCGGAAACCTGCGCCACAGCACGCGCACGTTACATCCGCTTTCCGCACGTTGATCCTCTTGGCAGGGTTCCGCAGGACGTAAAAACACCAGGTGAACTCGGCAAAGCAGCGATGGCTGTCGCCTGACCGAGGCGAAAGCAAATGTCATGGAACTCAGGTTCGCATTCTAGGCAAGATGCTTCGGCAGCAAAGTGCAGGTTGTGGCTGGAGTGGTTGATGACAGCTGCCTGACCTTTTCGAACGCGCGCCCTCCTACATTCCGTTGATCTACGTCAAGCTCGCGCGCCGAAATTGTCGCAGCTTCACGGCTCGCAAAATCGTCCGTGAGGGAGGACACGCCATGCTTCGTTGTATCCTCGCCGCTCTGGCGGCTCTGGTTCTCGTTGCAGTTTGCCTGATTCCTGATGACGCCTATGCCCGCCGTGGAGGAGGCGGCGGCTTCCGCGGTGGCGGAGGCGGTTTTCACGGCGGCGGAATGCGTGGCGGTGGCATGCATGTAGGTGGTGGAAGGGTTCATGGTGGAGGATATCGCGTTGCCGGCCGTCCAGGTGGCCGACCGATTGCAGGGCGTCCGGGCTATCCCGGTCGACCGATTGCGGGGCGCCCAGGCCGCCCGGTCGCCGGCTATCCCGGCTACGGCAGAGGCTACTATCGGCCAGGCTGGGGCTACGGTGCTGCTGCCGTCGGCGCAGCGGCCGCGGCCGGCGCGTATGGCGCCTATGGCTACTACGGCAACCAAGGCTGCTACTACAATGAATACAGGCAAATGATCTGCCCGCAGAACCAGTATCAGTATTGATCCGGCTGAGCAGCAGTCGATGGACATGCGGTTGCACCGCACGGGCTCGCTGTCGAGCTTCGGTCAGGCATCGGCATGTCCATGTTGAATGGATCGACCGCAAAGGAACGCCACGATGGCCATCGTGGCGGTCCCTTGAATTTGCATTCCCGAGGAGACGACTAGATGGAGTACGACGCCTTCACCGACGCGAGCCTCAAGATGATGTACGAGGCTGTTCGCGGCGCGCTCGAAGCCGACGATGAGTTCGCGGCAAACGGTGAAGAGCCAAAATTCCGGGTCCGGTCGACGGCCGAATGGAAGCGGCATGCCAGCAATCTTGAGGCCGAGATTCTGAAACGGGGGCTCCAGATCGACATCATCGACTGGACGAAGGGCGGGGACGAGCTGTCGCTCTAGAGCCGTGTCGAGCCCGCGCGAACGCGGGCTCGAACGCCGGCAACTTTGCCACTCTCCGATCATCGTGCCGCGGCGACCCGTCCTGCGCATGGTCGTGAACGCTCGCGACGAGGAATAGCGCGCAGCGCCCTCGTCCGGGTCGGTGCCGGCACGATCACGCTCGCTGTGGTCAAACCGGGCCGTGCGATCCCGGTGGCACCATGTACAGGGTCATGGCGAAAATCACATAGATGAGCACGAGCAAGGCGCCGATAAACCATGCCGACCGTCCGCTGTTGGTGATGAAGCAGGACGTCACGGAGGCGATCATGACCATCGTCACGGCCCCCGGCCAGAACTGCAAATCCATCGGCTTCGGACCGACGACGTAGCTCAGAAGCACCAGTGCCGGCGCGACAAACAAGGCGATTTGAGACGCGCTGCCGAGCGCGATGCTAACGCTCATGTCGAGACGGTTCTTGCGCGCCGCAGAAAACGCGACCGCCATTTCTGCCGCGGCGCCGACCAGCGCGACGATGATGAAACCGACGAACGCCGGGCTCAATCCCAGCGTCTCGCCCGCTTTCTGCACCGAGCTCACGAATATTTCGCTGACCAGTGCGACCAGCACCGTGACCACGAGAAGGGTGCCTATTGCAAGTCCGATCGGCCAGCCGGCGCCGCCGGTTTCGCCATGCTCCTCGCTTGCAAACAGCTCCTTGTGTGTCTTGAGCGAGAACAGCAAGCCGAGTCCATAGACACATATCAGCAGCACAGCGAGGCCCGTACTGAGAGCCAGCGCCATCGCTTCGCCGCGCGCCGGATCGAGGTCGGCAACAGCCGAGGGCGCAAGCAACGCAATCGTTGCCATCAGCAGCAGCGCTGCGTACATCCTTCCGCCGGCCCGATTATATTCCTGAACGTGATGGCGGAGCCCACCGAGCAGGAATGATGCGCCGAGCATGAAGAGTGAATTGGTGACGATGGCACCAGCGATCGATGCCTTGACCAGCATGTACTCTCCGGCATGCAGCGCGGCGATCGCGATGATCAGCTCGGTCAGATTGCCCAAAGTTGCGTTGAGCAGGCCTCCGACTGCGTCGCCGGTTTTCTCTGCGACGCTTTCCGTCGCGTGGCTGAGAAGGGCAGCCAACGGCACGATGGCCAGAACAGCGAGCACAAACAGGGTGGTGTGTGCGGAGGGAGCTGCTGTCTCGACCGCCAGCACGATCGGCACGAAGACCAGCATCCAGAGCAGTGGATTATGTCGAATTTCCTTGAGCAGAAGGTGCATGGTACCGCCCGGTCGAAACGAGGTCGAAAGCAGTTTCTGAACACCGCAGGCAGCGTAACCTTGATCTAGCTCAACAATCCGGCGCAACCGTCGCGCCAGTCACGGCCTGAGCCTTTCCCGAACGGTCAGAAGCGCGTCCATATTTGCCGGCTCCCTCCCCCTTTTGACCTAGATCAACCCGTGGCCGACCAGATTGCGGTTGTTCTCGCGGACATCCTTGATGAGCAGCTCAGGAGCTTACAATGACGAGGAACGCAGCTGTCGCAGCGATTGCATTTTTGGTGACGACCTCGTCTCTCGCTTTCGCGGCAGAGACATCCACGACGGTCGGAGCTGCGCAACCCAGCGCCGCCGACCTGAAGAGCCTGACGGATATGCGTGTCGGCATCGTCAAGGCCGCCTTGCAGCTGACACCCGATCAGGAGAAATACTGGCCGGCCATCGAGGATGCCATCCGTGCGCGAGCGAAAAACCGGCAGGCTCGGTTGGAGCGGATTGCCGAACTCCAGGAGAACGGACCGATGGAGGCCCTTGGTGGAAGCAATCCGGTCGAGATGATGCAACGCAGGGCAGACCGGCTGATTCAGCGCGGGACCGATCTCAAGAAGCTCTCCGATGCCTGGGAGCCGCTCTACAAGACATTGAGCGATGATCAGAAGCGAAGGATGGCATTCGTGTCGTTCGCCGTCATGCGCGGCGTGCGAAACGCGATCGAGCAGCGTGGCGGTCCGGACGACGAGGACGAATAGGGCCAACCGGACCGCACGCGAACAGCCCCTTGCAGGTTTGTGCGTGAAATGATTGGACGCTCGAAAGGGCGAGCGTCGCGCGTATCCGCCAACGAAAACGCCGTACTGCAACCGTCCATTTATGTTGCGGGCGATTCCAGGTTGCGGCGCGCACAGGCGCTTCGCCGGAAAGCACCGCGTTCATCAACCCGGTCATTCCGGCGGCGGAAAGCGGTCGAAGGTCGGCAGCTCATGCGCATCCTCCATCCAGCGCAGCCGCTCCGCGACCTGGATATGCATCGTGGCCGGCACCCGATCGGGGTCGTCATAGGTGCCGCTCTGGATGTCGATGAACCCGGGCAGCATGTTGCCATTGGTATAGAAGAGTCCGCTGCCGCAGCTCGCGCAGAAATGCCGCCGGCCATGCTCCGAGGATCGGTAGATCCTGGGCTGCCCCTTGGTCACCTTGACCATACCCTCGGGAACCATCACCCAGCCGACCATCGGCGCGCCGGCGTGGCGCCGGCAATCGGTGCAGTGACACAGCGCATGGACGACCGGTTCGCCCGTCACCTCGTAACGGATCTCGCCGCAGTGACAGCCGCCGGTGACGTCAGCCATGTTTTCCTCCGCTCGATCAGTGGTTTGCCGAGTCGATAACGCTGCGAGCAGCAACGCTTCAATTGCGCATCTTGCCCTTGCGTCGAGCTGTCGCGCGGTCCCCTGCGCCCCCGATCATTCGGGTCTCACGAAATCGTCATCCTGCCCTCGGCCCCGCCAAAGCCCCGGGAATAAAGCCCCGGCCCCGCCGATCATCTTCCCGGAAACCCAATCCCTGGGCCCACGGGAGACCTGCCATGAGCGGACACGATCACGACCATCGCGATAAGGAAAAAGGCGTCAGCCGACGCAAGGTGCTGGAATGCATGACCTGGGCCGGCACCGGCGTGCTGTGGACCGTCACCGGCGGCGTGCCGCATTCGCTCGGCATCGTCGGCTCGGCCGCCGCTGCGGAAGCGGCGCCCGGCATGACCTTCATGCAGATCAGCGACAGCCATGTCGGCTTCGACAAGCCGGCCAACCCGAACGCCATCGGCACGCTGGACGAGGCCATCAACAAGGTCCGGGCGATGCAGGTCAAGCCGTCCTTCATGATCCACACCGGCGACATCACGCATCTGTCGAAAGCGTCCGAATTCGATGACGCCGATCGCATCATCTCGCAGGCCAAGCTCGACGTGCACTACGTGCCGGGCGAGCACGATTTCATCGACGAGGAGGTCAAGCTCTACAAGGAGCGCTACGGCCGCGGCACCAAGGGTCCGGGCTACTATTCCTTCGACGCCGGCGGCGTGCATTTCATCGGCCTCGTCAACGTCGTCGACCTCAAGGGCGGCGGCCTCGGCAATCTCGGCAACGAGCAGCTCGAATGGCTGGAGAACGACCTCAAGGGCCGTTCGAAGTCGACGCCGATCGTGTTGTTCGCCCACATCCCGCTGTGGACGGTCTATCCGCAATGGGGCTGGGGCACCGAGGACGGCGCCCGCGCGCTGGAATACGTCAAGGGGTTCGGCTCGGTCACGGTGCTCAACGGCCACATCCATCAGGTGATGCAGAAGGTCGAGGGCAACGTCACCTTCCACACCGCGCGTTCGACCGCCTTCCCGCAGCCGGCGCCGGGCTCCGCCCCCTCGCCCGGCCCGATGAAGGTGGAGGATGCCAAGCTGCGCAGCATGCTCGGCGTCGCCAGCATCAACTTCAAGCAGAACAGCCAGCCGCTGGCGATCATCGACACGCCGCTGCAAGGCTAAGGGACAAGACCGATGAGTTCGATCAATCGACGCGACTTCGGGATTGCCGTGGTCGCGACCATGCTGCTGCCGGTCACGGCGGCCCGCGCCGAGGATACCGCGGTCCATATCGACAACTTCTCGTTCACCCCGCCCCAGCTTGACGTGAAGGTCGGCACCACCGTGACCTGGACCAACCGCGACGACATCCCGCACACCGTGGTGTGTGCGGGCAAGTTCCGCTCCAAGACCATGGATACCGACGGCACCTTCTCGTTCACCTTCACGGAGCCCGGCGAGTACAAGTATTTCTGCTCGCTGCATCCGCACATGACAGGCAGTGTCAAGGTTGGGTAACGTGACAACCCATACAATCACAACCATGCCCGGCCGGTGGCCCTCTGCCCCCGGCCGGACACGAGCCGTCTCTCGACATGCCGGGCAGAACACGATGGTTGTCAACGCGTCGCAAGACGATCCCGAAAAGGCGCGGCGCTTCCGCGAGGCCGCGCTGCCGTATCTTGACGACGCCTATACGCTGGCCCGCTATCTGCTGCGCGACGCCGCCGACGCCGAGGATGCGGTGCAGGAATGCTATCTGCGCGCCTACAAGCATTTCGACAGCTACCGCGGACCTGCGATGAAGCCGTGGCTGTTCGCGATCCTGCGCAATGTCTGCCGCGCAGAATATGCAAGGCGCAAGACCGCTCCAACCGCGGTCGAGGAGTTGCCCGAAGGCGGCGAGCAGACCCCGCTGTGGAATGAAGCCCCGGAGACCCCGGAAAAGCAGCTGCTGCGCCGCTTCGACGGCGAGACCGTGCGCAAGCTGGTCGCGGCGCTTGCCGAGCCGTTCCGCGAGACCTTCGTGCTCAGGGAAATCCAGAATCTTTCATACCGCGAGATCGCCGATGTCGCCGCCGTGCCGGTCGGCACCGTGATGTCCCGCCTCGCGCGCGCCCGCGCCATGCTGCGATCGGCCTGGCTTGCGGAACAGGAGCAAGCGAAATGACCTGCGAGGAAGCCGAAGTGCTGATCCACGCGCTGATCGACGGCGAACTCGACGCCGGCCATGCGCGCGAAGTGGAAGCCCATGTCGAGGGGTGCGCGCATTGTGCCGCGCTCATGAAGGAGTACCAGGAGATCCGCCAGGCGATCGCCGAGAGCGATTTGCGCTACAAGGCGCCGCTCGAGCTGCGCCGCAAGATCGAGAAGTCGCTGCCGCAACCACAAGCGCAGGCGGCGCCGACCCGGCGCTCGGTGCTGCGCGGCTTCGCGCTGGGCTCCGCGGTGTCGGCGATGGCAGCGACCGGCCTTGTCGCGATCGTGCTGCGCAACGATGACGAGCAGCGCATCGAGAACGAGGTGGTGTCGGCGCATCTGCGTTCGCTGCAGGCCGGCCACCTCACCGACGTGATCTCGACGGATCAGCACACGGTCAAGCCCTGGTTCAACGGCAAGCTCGACGTCTCGCCGCCGGTGATCGATCTCACCGCGCAGGGCTTCACGCTGATCGGCGGCCGGCTCGACTACGTCAACGCCCGCGAGATCGGCGCCGTGGTCTACAAGCGGCGCCAGCACGTCATCAACCTGTTCGTGGCGCAGACCGCGAACACCGACCGCAAGGCGGCGAAGATTTCGACGCTGCAGGGCTTCAACATCCGCCGCTGGAGCGACCGCGGCCTGAACTACTGGGCGGTCAGCGATCTCGGCGCCGACGAGCTGAGCGAGTTCGGCGACAAGTTCGAGGGCGCGATGCGCGCGAACAAGGAGGGGTGAGTCTTGTAGCCCGGATGCAGCGCAGCGTAATCCGGGGACGGTCTTACCCGCTTTGATAACCCGGATTTCGCTTCGCTTCATCCGGGCTACATCGTGAGGCCTACGCCGACTTGCGCACCGCGTTGTCGACCAGCGTCTTGCCGAGCGACCAGATCGCGCCGGGCACCTTGTGGCTGCCGGCGATCACGTCGTCGAACGACTTCTCGATCCAGGTGCAGTCCTCTTCGGTGATCGTGAGCGGCGGCAGCAGCTTGATGGTGTGGAGGCCGTGGCCGGCGACCTGGGTCAGGATCTTGTGATCCTTGAACAGCGGCACCGTGATCAGCTGGCAGAACAGGCCCTTGTTGGCGGTCTCCAGCAGATTCCACGACGCCTTGAGCCGCAGCGATTTCGGCGGACCGAACTCGACGCCGATCATCAGGCCCTTGCCGCGCACTTCCTTCATCAGTTCATAGCCGGGCACCATGCGCGTCAGCGCTAGACGGAGCTCGGCGCCGCGTTTGGCGGCGTTCTCGACGAGCTTCTCGGCCTTGATGACGTCGAGCGTGGCGATGCCGGCGGCCATCGCAAGATCGTTCTTGGCGAAGGTCGAGCCGTGCACGACCGCGCGATCCATCTGGTTGAAGATCTTGTCGAAGATGTTCTTGCGCGTCAGCAGCGCGCCGATCGGCACGTGACCGCCGGACAGCGCCTTCGCCAGCAGCACCATGTCGGGCTCGATGCCCCAATGCTCGATCGCGAGGAATTTTCCGGTGCGGCCGATGCCGGTCTGGATCTCGTCGGCGATGAACAGCGTGCCGTATTTGCGGCACAGCGCCAGCGCGCCGGGCAGGAACTCGTCGGTGGGCATGTTGACGCCCTTGCCCTGGATCGGTTCGACGATGAAGGCGCCGACCTGGCGCGACGACAGCGCCTTCTCCAGCGCCTCGAGATCGTTGAAGGGAATCGGGGTGCAGCCCGGCAGCAGCGGCTCGAATCCGCCGCGGAAATTCGAATCATCCGTCAGCGACAGCGCGCCGTAGGACAGGCCGTGGAACGAATGCCCGCAATAGACGATACCGGGGCGACCGGTCGCGCCGCGCGCGAACTTGATCGCAGCTTCGACGGTTTCGGCGCCGGAATTGGCGAAAAACACCTTGTCCAGATATGGAACATGTTCCAGAAGCCGTTCCGCGAGCACGCCGGCGAGCGTCGAGACATCGAGCTGCACGAGATTGGGCAGATCGGCGTCGAGCACGCTCTTCAGCGCCTGGCGCAGGGCCGGATGATTGCGGCCAATCGCAAAAACGCCAAATCCGCTCAATAGATCAAGGTAACGAGCCCCATGACGATCGAAGAGGTATTGGCCTTGCCCCTTCTGGAAGCCGACGTCGTAGCCGATGGTCTTGAGAACGCGAACGAGCTGCTCGTTGAGGTGACGCGTGTGCATGGCACCGCGCTGCCCCTCGCGCTCCACAAAAATCTCGGAAACGTCTAAATTGGAACTTACCATTCGTTACATACGTCGGTTGATGGCCATCTCGTCAACTTAAAACGCTCGCTAGCGGCGTTTTGACCCCCGCTCGGATCGTCCAGTTAAGCACAGGTTTGGACCATGTTGCACTGCCCAAGAACTTTCGCGCGTACAATAGCCTTTTCAGGTTTATTTTTGGCCACCGTATTATCACCGGCACTTGCAGCGGACCCGACCGGCGACTGGAAGGTCGCTGACGGTGTCGCCACCATCCGCGTCGCCCAGTGTAATGGCAACATGTGGGGTGCGGTGTCCTGGGAAAAAACCCCGGGCGGCAAGGATAAGAACAATCCTGATTCTGCAAAGCAGAGCAGGCCGACGCTCGGCATGCCGATCCTGATCGACATGAAGAAGAAGGCCGGCGCCGATGCGTGGGAAGGTCAGGTCTACAACGCCAAGGACGGCCAGCTCTACAGCTCGACCATCAAGCCCGTCGGCACCGATCAGCTCGAGATCCAGGGCTGCGTGCTCGGCTTCCTGTGTGGCGGCGAGACCTGGACCCGCGTCGGTCCGCCGATTCCGGTGAGCGCCGCCGGCAACCCGGCGGCGAAGGGCACCCAGCCCAAGTCAACAGCACCGCAGAAAACCACCGGCGCCGTGGCGCCGGCCACCAAGCCGGGTCAAAAGCAGGTCCCGGGCAACGCCAATGCGCAGGCTGACGCCGTGGGCGATATCTGCCTGCTTCCGGACATCGCGCGACCGACGCATTAGCGGAAGCCTGCGGGGAACACCGTCCGCTGACATCGCGGCTCGGCGGCGCCTGCCGCCAAGCCGGTCCGACAGCGAACCGCCAGCGCGTCAGGTGACGTCGTTGGCGATATCCTCCTCCTTGACCTCGCGCGGCTTGCCCATCAGCGCCGGCTGGAACAGCAACACCGCCGCGAGCGTGGTGACGAGCGAGAGCGCCAGCAGCTTGCCCATGCTCGCGGTGCCGGGATGGCTGGACAGCCACAGGCTGCCGAACGCGGTCGCCGTGGTCAGCGCGCTGAAAAAGATCGCGCGTGTCAGGCTCGACTGCAGCAGATTCGTCCTGCCCTGGCGCCACGCCGTGACATAGTAGATCTTGAACGCCACACCGACGCCGAGCAGCAGCGGCAGCGCGACGATGTTGGCGAAGTTGAGCGGCAGCCCGATCAAGACGCAGATCTCAAGCGTGACGATGCCGGCGACCAGAAGCGGCACCAGCGTCATCAGCACGTCGACGACGCGGCGCAGCGTGAGCCACAGCAGCAGACCGATCGTGACCAGCGCCAGGATGCCGGCGTGGATGAACGCCTTCACGATGACGTCGCCCGACTTCAGGATCGAGACCGGCCCGCCGATCGCGGTCGGCTCGGCGGCGAGCACGGCGTCGGCAAAGCGGCGGAGATTGTCGTTGTCGTTCGGATCGCCCTTCGGCTCCACCTCGACACGCATCAGGCCGTCCTTGGTCTTCCAGCTGTCGACGAGTTCCGGCGGCAGACTCTGCAGCGTGACGGTCTGGGCCTGCAGCGTATTGCGGAGCTGATCGAACACGATCTTCATCGGCGCGACGAAGACGTCCTGCGCCTTGTCGCGGGTCGCCTGGTTCGAACCGGCGAGCTTCTGCAGGGCGTCGGCGAGCCGGCGCGCGGCCACCGCGCCCGGCCCCTTGCCGTCGCCCGCGGTCTTGCGCAGGCTGTCGACCGAGCTCTTCAGCGACTCGACATTCTCCTGATCCGACGGCGCCGGATCGACCGAATCCGGATTGAGCGCGGGACCGAGCGTCTTGGCCGCCTGCGCGATCAGCTTCAGCTTGGCCGGCTGGTCGTCGGGCACGAAGCTGTCGAGCGACATCACGCGCGACACCTCCGGCAGCTTCTCGAGCTTGGCCTCGATCTTCTTGGCGTCGGCTTCCGAGCGCGTCATCACGTTGATGGCGTTGGCGCCGGTGTTCGGATCCTTCCGCAGGTCGAGGAAGGTCGCGATCGATTCCACCTTGGAATTGCGCAGATTGATCGGGTTGAAGTCGAACTTCATGTAGTGGAGCAGCGGCAGGCCCGCGACCGTGACCAGCAGCGTGCCGACGATGATCGGAACGCGATGCTTCTCCAGGAAGAGATCGAGCGGCGCCAGGAAGGCGTAGCCGACCGGCTCCTTCTCGCCGGGCGGATTGAGCAGATCGAGCAGCGCCGGCAGCACGGTGATGCTGGTGACGAACGCCACCAGCATGCCGGCGCCGGCGATCTTGCCGAGCTCCGAGATGCCCTTGTAGTCAGTCGGCAGGAAGCAGAGGAAACCGGCGGCGGTTGCCATCGCAGCGAGCGACAGCGGCACCGCGGAGCGGCGCGCCGCGTTTTCCAGCGCCAGCGTCAGATTGTCGTTCTTGAAGCGCTCGGAGCGGTAGCGAACGCTGAACTGGATGCCGAAGTCGACCCCGAGGCCGATGAACAGCACGGCGAAAGCGATCGAGAGCAGGTTCAGCGAGCCGACCATCATCAGGCCGACCGCCGTGGTGATGGCAAGCCCGATGAACAGGTTCACGAACACGGCGAAGATGATCTTGCCGGAATGCAGCGCCATCCAGAGGATGACCAGCACGATCACCACGGTGCCGATGCCGTTGGTGATCGCGCCGTCCTGCACGGTAGCGTATTCCTCGTTGGCGATCGGCACGGGTCCGGTCAGGCGAACGCGCGCGTGATATTCGGTCGGAAATTTCAGATCGGCCGCCGCCTGGCGGATCGCGTCGGTCGCGCCCTTGCCCGGCTCCAGCGCCGAATAGTCGATGATCGGCTTGATCTCGATGAAGGCGCGCTTGTCCGAATCGGTCAGCGGCTTGTCGCTGGTGAACTCGCGCCAGGAGAAGGTCGCGTTGCCCTTGGCGAGGACGGTCTCGACCGTCTCGGAGATCAGGTTGAAGGGCGGCGCCGTATTGTCGAGCTTGACCTGCCCGCGCTTGACGCCGGCAAGGCCGGTCTCGAGCGCGCCGGTCAATCCGCGAATCGAGGGATCGCCGGCCATGATCTCGATCAACGGTGCGGCCGCTTCGAGCTGGCCCGCGACCTTGCCGACCTCTTCGGTCGGCAGGAACAAGAGGCCGTTCTTCTCGAAGAATTCGCCGGAGCCGAGCGCGGTGATCGCTTCGAAGTTCTTCTTGTCGGCCTGCAGCTTCGCGGTGAGCGCCTTCGCGGCCGAGCTGGTCAGCTCGGGCGTCGCTGCCTCGACCACCGCCAGGATCAGCCGCTCGCGATCAAACGCTTCCTCGAACTGGTTGTCGCGCTTGCGCCAATCCAGATCCGGCGAGATCAGCTTGTTGATGTCGGTGTTGATCGAGAAGTTGCGGGCCGTGTAGAAGCCGGCGCCGATCGACAGCAACACAGAGATAATCACAACCGGAAGGGCAAAACGCGTACAGGTCCTAACAACGGAGACGACAATATTTGTCAGCACTTCGTTTCTTTCTAATCTCGGGGAAGCATGGCCGAAAACGCCCGCTCTGTAGCGGAGTTCCCGGGACCGATCTAATGTTGTTTTGGTTATCTTCCTCGACGGGACGGCGAGGAGGTTCCAAAGCACAGGAACGGCCACGAATGGCCGGTATAAACCGCATGAGTGGGCGATAAAGTGACGAACAAGTGAGGGAGACGGACGGTCGCAGGGACCGGAACCCACACCATATTACCTCCAACTCCCCTCCTTCGTGGCCCTGCCCCACTCGAAACGCTACCTTTTTGCCACAAATCCCTGTATTTCCATGCGCTTGGGGCACAGATCCCTTCCAGGAACTGTGATGGCGCGGACCGTTGCAACTGACGTTGCGAGGTCCGACGTGTGGAGTGCGTTGCCGAAAAGGCCGCAGGGCATTGAACGAGATTGGTGCAATTTGCGTAACGGACGTCCGATGGAAGTGTTTCTTGCTCAGCCGCGCGGCTTTTGCGCGGGCGTCGTGCGCGCGATCGAGATCGTCGAACGCGCGCTCGAGAAGTATGGCCCGCCGGTCTATGTCCGCCACGAGATCGTGCATAACAAACACGTCGTCGAGAGCCTGAAGAAGAAGGGCGCGATCTTCGTCGAGGACCTCTCCGAAGTGCCGGCCAAGGCGGTGACCGTCTTCAGTGCCCATGGCGTTGCCAGGAGCGTCGAGGAGGAGGCGGAAGCCCGCGACCTGCCGGTGCTCAATGCCACCTGCCCGCTCGTCACCAAGGTCCACAACCAGGGCAAGCGTTATATCTCAAAGGGCCGTGCGTTGATCCTGATCGGGCACGCCGGCCATCCCGAGGTCGAAGGAACCATGGGGCAGGTTCCGGGGCCGGTTCTGCTGGTCCAGAGCGTCCAGGATGTGGCGGAACTGAGGCTGCCGAGCGATGCGCCGGTCGCCTACATCACCCAGACCACCCTGTCCGTGGACGACACCAGGGACATTATCGCGGCTCTTCAGGCAAAATTTACAGATATTCAAGGCCCGGACATCAGGGATATCTGCTATGCGACACAGAACCGCCAATCTGCGGTAAGGGACCTGAGCAAACTGGTTGACGTCATTTTGGTGGTGGGGGCCGCCAACAGTTCCAACTCGAACAGGCTTCGTGAAATCGGCACCGAGGTCGGCGTCGCGAATTATCTCATTGCCGATGGGAGCGAACTCAATCCGGATTGGCTCAAGGATGCGAAGGCCGTCGGCATTACGGCGGGCGCTTCTGCGCCTGAAGTTTTGGTCGACGATGTGATCGAGGCCCTGCGGCGCATCGGACCGCTGTCGGTCTCGGTCGTTCCGGGCCGAGAAGAGAATATCGAATTCCGGCTGCCAGCCGAACTGACTGCGGGCTGATCTGAACCCACATCCCTTTGATAAGTGCAGAAAGAAATCGTCTAATGGCTATACCGTTCTTCAAGGAAATGCGTATCGGCGGTTATCTGATCAAGCAGAAGCTGCTTGGCCGCAAACGCTATCCGCTCGTGCTGATGCTGGAACCCTTGTTCCGTTGCAACCTCGCCTGCGTCGGCTGCGGCAAGATCGACTATCCCGATGCGATCCTCAATCGCCGCATGACGGCGCAGGAATGCTGGGATGCGGCCGATGAATGCGGCGCGCCGATGGTGGCGATTCCCGGCGGCGAGCCGCTGATCCACAAGGAGATCGGCGAGATCGTGCGCGGCCTCGTGGCGCGCAAGAAGTTCGTCTCGCTGTGCACCAATGCGCTGCTGCTCGAGAAGAAGCTCGATCTGTTCGAGCCGTCGCCCTATCTGTTCTTCTCGGTGCATCTCGACGGCCTGAAGGAACATCACGACAAGGCGGTGTCGCAGAAGGGCGTGTTTGATCGCGCCGTCTCGGCGATCAAGGCGGCGAAGGCGCGCGGCTTCACGGTCAACGTCAATGCCACCATCTTCGACGGCCATCCGGCCGAGGAGATCGCCAAGTTCCTCGACTTCACCACCGAGCTCGGCGTCGGCGTCTCGATGTCGCCGGGTTACGCCTATGAGCGTGCGCCGGATCAGGAGCACTTCCTCAACCGTACCAAGACCAAGAAGCTGTTCCGCGACGTCTTTGCGCTCGGCAAGGGCAAGAAGTGGAACTTCATGCATTCCGGCCTGTTCCTCGACTTCCTCGCCGGCAACCAGGAATACGAGTGCACGCCCTGGGGCATGCCGGCGCGCAACATCTTCGGCTGGCAGAAGCCCTGCTATCTGCTCGGTGAAGGCTACGCCAAGACCTTCAAGGAGCTGATGGACACCACCGATTGGGACACCTACGGCACCGGCAAGTACGAGAAGTGCGCCGACTGTATGGCCCATTGCGGCTACGAGCCGACCGCGGCCACCGCGGCGATCAACAATCCGCTGAAGGCGATGTGGGTCGCGCTGCGCGGCATCAAGACCACGGGCCCGATGGCGCCCGAGATCGACATGTCGAAGCAGCGTCCGGCGCAGTACATCTTCGCCGAGCAGGTGCAGAAGAAGCTCTCGGAGATCCGCCGCGACGAGGCTGCGGCCGCCGCCGCCAAGCAGCAAGCGAAGGCCTCGACCGCCGCCTGAAGCTCGATGTGAGCGAAAGCAGAAACATGAAAGCCCCGGTTCAGCGAACCGGGGCTTTTTTCTTGGATCAGGATGCCGCCTGCTCTTCCAGTCTCGTGCGCTGAAGCAATTTCTCGATCTCGGCGGCGCGCGGCGGACTGAGTGTGCCACGCTCGATCCCGAGCGGGACATTGCGTAAAGCAAGCTCGCGATACAGCGCGCCGGATGGAGGAAATCGCTCATCCAGCGCCCGGAGGTGCTTGAGGATCGTTCCGACGTCGCCGCGCGCCACGCAGCCGCCCATGCCATTGGCCAATCCGCCGTCGAGAACGGCCGCGACCGTCCCCCGCAGCAGCGGCATCATCGCGCGCAATGCGTCGGCCTCGCTGGCGCCAAAGCTCTTCCAGAGCTCGACGCCTTCCTTGAGCAGCGCGATCAGGAACGGGCCGACATAATATGCCGACGCATGATAGAGCGCCCGCGCACCGGCCGGCAGCGCCAGCGGTTCGCACCCGATGCGCGTCGCAAGCAATTCCAGGTCACGCCTGAAGTCGCCCTCTGCCTCGATGCCGACGGTGCATCCGCGCAATCCCTCGAGCGCGACGTCGGGATTGGCAAACATCTGCATCGGATGAAATCCGCCGGTCGCGGCGCCCGCGGATTTCGCCTGAGCGAGCGCCGTCAATTCGGTCGCGCCGCTGCAATGAACCACGCGGTGACGCGGCTCCCAGCGCAAATCGCGGCACACCGGCAGGATCGCGTCGTCGCTTACGGTGAGGAAAACCATGTCGCAGCTGTCGACGACATGCTGCGCGTCGGTCATCGGCCTTGCCGACGGGATGCGGGATCCAAGCCGCTGCGCGGCGTCGGCACCGCGGTTGTAGAACGCCGCGACGTTCAGCCCGGCGCGGGCGAACGCCGGCGCGAGCGTTTGCGCCACGCGGCCGGCGCCGATGAAGCCGATCCGCAACGCCGCCAGCGTCGTGCTCATTGCGCGTAGCTCCCGTCGATGCGGTCGAGCCTGCGCCGCAGCGCCGGCCATTCCAGCAGGCCGTAGCCGGCCTGCAGATTTTGCGCTGATTCATTCAGCACCGGATTGGTGTCGCGCTCATTGTCCAGCGTGATCTCGGTGCCGGCAAAGCAGGTCACCGTGTTGCCGATCGCCATCTCGGTCGGCGCATGCAGCGGCCGGCCGCAGCCGAGCGCGTCGACCTGGATCCGGCAGGCCTGCTCCAGCCAGTAGATCGCATTGAACGCCTGCGGAATCGTGTTGCCGCAAACCAGGAGGCCATGATTGCGCAACACCAGCACATTGTTGCGGCCGAGATCGGCTACGACACGGTCGCACTCGTCCCGATCGATCGCCGGCCCCTCGAAATCGTGGTAGCCGATCCGTCCGTGAAACCGCATCGCCGTCTGCGACAGCGGCAGCAGCCCCTCGGCAAGCGTGCTGACCGCAGTGCCGGCCCTGGTGTGAGTATGCAGGACGCAGTTCACGTCGGGCCGCGCGCGATGGATCGGGGCGTGCAGATAGAAACCGGCGACGTTGACGTTGTAGCCGTGGTCGGGCTGCAGCAGGGTGCGGCCCTCGATGTCGATCTTGACGAGGCTCGACGCGGTGATTTCCTCGTACAGCATGCCATAGGGATTGATCAGGTACTGATCGTGATACCCCGGGACCTGTGCACTGATATGGTTGTAGATCAGGTCAGTCATTCCGTAGAGCGCGACCAGGCGGTAGCACGCCGCAAGATCGACGCGGGTTGCCCACTCCTGTTCTCCGACGACGGCCCTGATATCGTTGACGGCACAAACTTCGATCTGACGCATGTTACTGTGGCCCTTGGTGTCGGATGACGGAGGCGCGCTCGACGATACGGCTGAGGTCTTCCGATGATGGAAGCCCGCCGAATACATGCATCCCGTCCGCGCCAAGCCTGGATTGCACGAACAGATCGGCGGCAGCGGGGTCGCCATGCTTCAGCATCTCGGCGGCCTGCAGCGCATGCGCCATGCGGCTGACGAGTGCCCGCGCGTGCCCGTCGTCCGGATATCGTGCGCGCAATCGATCGGCGAGATCGTCCGTGCTTCGGTCATAGACCGGATTGAGGCCCCTGCTCGCACGCAACTCGTCGACGAACGCATCCCGGCAATTCGTATCGCGCTGCATGGCCCGCAGCACGTCCATGCACATCATGTTCGAGGTGCCTTCCCAGATCGAATTCAGCGGCGCCTCGCGATACAGTCGCGCCATCGGATTCTCCATGATGAAGCCGTTGCCGCCGTGCACCTGCAGGCATTCATAGGTGAAGGCCGGCGCGCGCTGGCAATTCCAGAACTTCATCACGGGTGTCGCGACCCGCGCCAGCAACCGCTCGTGTTCGCTTGTTTGCAGGCCGTCGGTCGCACGCGCGACTCGAAATGCGCCGAGCATCGCGGCCTCGCTCTCGAGCGCCAGGTCGGCGAGCACGTTGCGCTGCATCGGAAGCTCGGACATCGGCTTGCCAAACGCCGTTCGCGTTTGCGCGTGGTTCAATGCCAAACTCAACGCCTGGCGCATCAGGCCGGCGGAGCCGACCGCGAAATCGAGCCGCGTCAGATGGGCATGCGAAAGGATTTCCGCGATGCCGCGGCCCTCTTCGCCGACCAGGATCGACCACGTATCGTGGTACTCGATCTCGCTCGACGCGTTCGACCGGTTACCGCATTTGTCCTTCAGGCGCTGAATGTGGATACGGTTGGCGCTGCCGTCCGGCAGCAGGCGCGGCACGAACAGGCAACTGACGCCGGATTGGGTGCGCGCCAGCGTGTAGAATCCGTCGGCCACCGGGACCGAGAAGAACCATTTGTGGCCGGTGATCGCATAGATCTCGCCATGCGCGCCGCGCTCGATCAAGCGCGCGGTGGTCTGGGTCTCACGCAGATCGGAGCCGCCCTGCTTTTCGGTCATGGCGTAACCGATGACCGCGGCGCGCTTGGCCTCGATCGGAAGCCGCCGCGGATCGTAGTCCGCCGCCAGCGTTCGCTCCCGCCACAGATCGAATTGCGGCTTGCCGGAGAACCCGGCGATCGCGGCGTACGCCATCCCGGTGGGGCATCCGACGCCGTTCTCGATCTGATTCCAGAGATAGCTCAGCGCCGCACGCGCCAGATGGCCGTGTGGTTCGCGCGTCGACCAGGCAAGGCTATGCACCTCGCTCCGGAACGCCAGCGCCATCAATTGATGCCAGGCAGGATGATATTCGACCCAATCATTGCGGTTGCCATACCGGTCATGGGTCAAGAGCTTCGGTTCGTGCTCGTTGGCCAGCCGTGCCGCCTCCTGCACGGATTCGCTGCCGGCATGGGCGCCGAGCGCTGAAAGCTTGTCTTTCGCCCACGGCGCGATCGATACGATCAGGCCACTCAGCGCGCGGTCGTCATCGAATGCATTGAAGCCGAGCGCCGGCCGCGCCTGATTGCGCACTTCATGGGTCGCAAACGGAGCGGCTTTCGCTTCAGCGACGGCAACCGGCTGGACGCGCGCGTTCATGCGGAGACTCGCGATACAGGGATGAGTTCAGGCGTGGCGTGGCGAAACAGCATGCGCGCGGAAAGCCCTGCGATCGACTGTGCGATCGCCTTCGCCGCGTCGGAATCGGGGGCCGCTTCGGGCGCAAGGGGACCAACCAGCGCCTCCATGAAGGCGCCGGTCACGCAGGATGCCGCGACGTTCGCGTCGATCTCGACGAACTCACCGCCGGCGATACCGCGCCGAACCAGCCTTGCGATCTGATCGGCCAGGGCCGCCCGGTATTTCAGGCGCGCCGCGTCGATCTCGGGTTCACAGGGTTCGGCGATCAATGCGTAGGCCAGGCGGCGGCCGCGCATCGCTCTGACCGAGAAGGTGTAGATCGCGTCCACCAGACATTGGGACGCCGAGCCTTCCGCCTCGACGATCGCGGCGACCACAGCCACCTCGCGCTCGGACACCAGGCCGAGCACCTGCGCGTACAGGTCCGCCTTGGAGTCGAAGTAGCGATACACGCTGCCCGTGGCCACGCCGGCCCGTGAGGCGATCAGGGCGATCTGGGCGTCCTTCCAGCCACTCAGCGCCACGGCCTCCCTGGCGGCATCGAGAATGCGCGCTTTGGTTTCGACCAGTTGGTTGAGGCGAACGGCGGCGATTGCCATGGTGAACCTTAATTCATGAACAAAGGATCATTATTCATTCTCGGACGGATCGCCGTGGCTGTCAAGTATATCGACCCGCCCTGCGACCGCAGGACCGTTCCGTGGGCGCCGGCACGCTGCCGGAAGGTCGTTAGAGGCTGCGGCGCGACGCAGGGGCGCGAGGAACAGGGATGCGGGGGTCTTACCGCACAGCCGACGCGCACGTCGCCGCTGGGCGCGTGGAACCGGAACAGCGTGGCATCAAGCGAAACCTTCGGGCATCAAAGCAAAAGGCCCGATCGCGATGCGACCGGGCCTGTGAGTTGAGCTTGATACGGTGAGAAACCCGGTCCGGCCCGGCGCTGCGGATCAGGCCGCCTTCGCCGTGATTAGAACGTCTTCCACCGGCATCAACACCTCATTGCCGAGCAGGAAGCCGCGGCAGCTGCGCAGCGAGCGCAGCGCGCGGTTGAAGTCAATCCCGGTCGACACCAGCGCGCGCAGCGTCCTTGGATTGCGGGCGATGCCGCGCAGCACCTTGCGCAGGTCGATGTCGCCGTTCGGCTTCACCGCGGATTTCGCAAGTTCCGGTAGCGCCCGGTGCGCGGGATCGCTGATTACGCGCAACGCGGCGAACGGAATGCTGGCTTTGGCGGCATAGGCCGCCGCGATATGGCTCTCCATGTCGACCGCTGCTGCGCCCGTCATCGAGCGCAGAGCGGCCTTGCAGGCCTTCGCCGCGATCACCTCTTCCACGCCGGCGAGACCGCCGCGGACGATCCTGCGGCGCTTCAGCGCGGCGCTGGCGATCATCTCTTCGTTCAGCGCGGATGCGGCCAGGAAACGCGTATCGCCCGACATCACCTCGGTCGCGACCACGACGTCGCCCGACTTGAGCGACGGGTCGAGCCCGCCGGCCACGCCGAACGAAATCACGCCACGGAAGGTGGTCGGATCCAGCGTCGCTAGCAACTCACGCAGCTGCTGCGGATCGCTCGAACTGCAGATTACGATCATGCCGGGGCCTGCCGCGATGCGGGCCTCCTGCACCAATCCAGTCACAATCAATACCGGCCGAGGATCAATTCTACTGCCCACGGTCTCGGCGGCCCCCGCCTCAACAATCACATCCCGACCCCTACCACCCTGCTATTGGTGCTTCTCAAATTTCGATACCGCGCCAGCGCCCAGAGCGGAAAGAACTTCGAGTAGCCATGGTATCGCAAGTAAAATACCCGCGGAAACCCCGTAGCTGTGTATCGCTGCTCGTCCCACAGCCCTTTTTCCGTCTGTGTTGCCTTTAGGTACTCCACCCCCCGCGCAACAGCGGGATTTTCGACCTCTCCGGCCGCCATCAATCCAAGCAAAGCCCATGCCGTTTGCGAGGAGGTCGAAGGCGCAACTTCATAACCCTTGTAATCCAGCCGGTAACTGACGGCGTCCTCGCCCCAGCCGCCGTCCTGATTCTGGACTGACGCCAGCCAGTCGACCGCCTTCCGAATCATCGTGTCGTTGCGATCGACCCCTGCGACATTTAGCGCCGAGAGCACCGACCAGGTGCCGTAGATGTAGTTCAGGCCCCAGCGGCCGTACCAGGAGCCCTCGGCAAGCTGGGTGCGGCGCAGATAGGCGACGCCGTCAGCCATCGCCTTGTTGCTCTCGGCGGTCTCGCCGAGCTGGCCCAGCATCGAGATGCAGCGCGCGGTGACATCCTCGGTCGGCGGATCGAGCAATGCGCCGTGATCGGAGAACGGGATGTTGTTGAGGTAATATTCGAGGTTGTTGACGTCGAACGCGGCCCAGCCGCCGTCGCGGCTCTGCAGCCCCTCGATCCACTCGCGGCCGCGCGCGATGGCCTCGTCATATTCCCTGGTTCCGGTGTGGCGCCGCACGCGGTCCATCGCCATCACGACCACCGCGGTGTCGTCGAGATCGGGATAATGGTCGTTGTTGTACTGGAACGCCCAGCCTCCCGGGCGGACGTCCGGCGCCTTGACCGCCCAATCGCCCTTCAGCTCCAGCACCTGGCGCGGCTTCAGCCAGTCGAGGCCCTGCTTGGCCTTGGCCAGGGTGTCGTCGCCGCCCGCCTCCTGCAGCGCATGACTGGCCAGCGCGGTGTCCCACACCGGCGAGACGCAGGGCTGGCAATAGGCCTCGTGTTCGCTAATCACGAGCAGCTTGTCGATGCCGCGGCGCGTGATGGCGCGCGGCGGGAAATTCTCGTCCTTGCCGAGCGCCTCGTACATCATGACGATGTTGGCCATCGGCGGATAAATCGCGCCCATGCCGTCTTCGCCATTCAGCCGCTCTTCGGTGAAGGCGAGCGCGGCATCGATCGCTCGCTGGCGCAGGCTCTTCGGAAACATCGGCTCGATCACCCGCAGCACGGCGTCGAGCGAGCGGAACAGATAGAACCAGCTCGCGCTCTGATGCGGCGCCTTCGGCGCCATGCGGACCGATTTCGGATCCTCCAGGAACAGCTCGTCGATGCCGACGCCTTTCGGATTCTTCGCACGCGGCTTCAGCGCGGCAAGCACCATCAGCGGCACCATGGTGGTGCGCGCCCAGTAGGAGATCTTGTTGATGTGGAACGGCGACCACATCGGCAGCAGCATGATCTCGATCGGCAGCACCGGCGTCGCGCGCCAGGTCACGACGCCATAGAGCGCAAGCAGGAAGCGCGTGAACACGTTGCTGCCCGAAGCACCGCCGCGCGAACGGATCGCCTCGCGCGCCCGCACCATGTGCGGCGCGTCGACGGAATCGCCGATCATCTTCAGCGCGAAGTAGGACTTCACGCTGGCGCTCATGTCGAACGGGCCGTCATGCACCAGCGGCCAGCCGCCATGCGCGCCCTGGACGCGGCGCAGATAGTTGCCGATCTTGGCCTCCAGCCCGGCATCGATCGACTCGGCCAGATAGTGACGCAGCAGGATGTACTCGGCCGGAATGGTGCTGTCGGCCTCGAGCTCGAATATCCAGTGCCCGTCGGACTGGCGGTAGCCGAGCAGCGCTTCGGTTGCCTTGGAGATGCTCTTCTCCAGCGCGACCGGGTCGACTGCAACGCTGTGATCTCTCGCAAGCATTTCGCTCGATATCCTCTTCATCGCGGGCCGGCTGATCGAAAGCCGCGGCCGCTCCAGAGCATGATCCGATTGCTTCGGATCACGTTCTTGTCCTTTTGTTTGGTCGCGTTTTCTTCACGCGAACCGGTAACCACTTCGCTCGAAAACGTGCCAACAGGTCGAATCTAACGCCTGGCCAGAACCAGATCTGCGGCGCGATCACCGGATCGCACCGATCCCTCGATGGTTGCCGGCAACCCGGTAGCAGTCCAGTCGCCGGCAAGGAACAGGTTTTTTTGCGCCGTCGCGGGCCCCGGACGCAGGGCATTCTGTTCCGGCGTTGCCTCAAATGTGGCACGGCGCTCGCGCACGATTTGCCACGGCGGCAGGTCGCCGGAAACCCCCGACGCCTCGCAGATGTCCTGCCAGATCGCCTGGGCAAGCTCCTCGCGCGGCATGTCGACCAGACGGTCGCCGTTGCTGATCGTCACCGACAGCCGTTGCGGGAACGCGAACAGCCACTCCACGAGGCCGCCGACCACGCCGAGAATGGGCGCGGCATCGCGCGGCGGATCGACACGGAAATGCGCGTTCACGATGGCGCGGAATTTGGTCGGGGTTTTCAGGCCGGGCAGCAGGGATGCCGCAGCGCGCGGCGGCACGGCGAGCACGACCGCATCGTCGGCTCCCAGCGCAACCTTGTCGCCATTGCCAAAGTCGAGCTCGCTGATGCGATCACCCGACATGCCGAGCGCACGCAATTCGTGACTGAACTGGACGCTGTGGCCCCCCTCCTGCAGCAGCTTCACGGCCGGCTCGATCAGGACCGAGCTCAGGCCGTCGCGCGCGATCAGCGGGCGGCAGGCCTGCCCGCCCGCGAGCAGCGTCTCGCGCACGATGGCGCCAGCGAGCCCGGCCGAGCCCTCCGGCGGATCGACGTTCAGCGCGGCCAGCAGCAGCGGCTGCACCAGGCGCTCATACAGCGTGCCCTTGCAGGGAATGGTGTTGCCGACCAGCGCCCCGGCGCCGGCCCAGGCCAGCGGCGCCAAGGCGAGATAGTCGCGCAGGCTGGTGTCCGGGACGCGGCGCGCCTCGTCGAACACCCACAGCGGCAGGCGGGAATCGCCGAGGTCGAGCTGCCAGCGCTGGCCGCTGGCAAGATCGACGAACGGAAACTGCGCGCGCGCGGGCCCGACGAGGCCGGCCTCGGTGCCGATCGCGCGCGCATAGCTCAGCGCATGGCGGTTGCCCGACAGCAGCAGATGGTTGCCATTGTCGATGGTGAGATTGGTGGCGGCGTCGAAATAAGAGCGGCAGCGGCCGCCGGCCTGCTGCGTCGCCTCATGGACGAACACCTTGTAGCCGCCATTGGCGAGGCGCACGGCTGCGGAGAGGCCGGAAATGCCGGCACCGATGATATGAACGGTCTTTTGCATCAGATGATCGCGTAACGAAGAAGGATGCCGATCTTGGCGGCCTTGGACACACGTACCGGCGCACGCGGGGCAGTGAAGCCGCGCGCGATCAGGAGATCGAGGATTGCGCGGTAGTATTTCGACATGATCCGCGGCGCGCGCACGGCGCGGCGCGAATTGCGCTTCATGATCTCGTCGGATTTCTGGAAATGCATCTTGGCCCGCTCGGCCAGCGGCGCGCACACCTTCGGCAGCGCGCGGTCGGCTGTGACGCGGACCGGGTCGTTATTGGTGATGCCGGCGTGCCAGAGCCATTCGCGCGGCAGATAGAGCCGGCCGAGACCGGCATCCTCGTCGATATCGCGCAGGATGTTGGTGAGTTGCAGCGCGCGGCCGAGGTGGTGCGCGAGCTGGATGCCATCGTCCTCGGGCAGGCCGAATACGCGCACCGACAATCGGCCGACCGCGCTCGCGACGCGATCGCAATACAAATCGAGCGTCGCAAGATCCGGCGCGCGGATATCCTGCGGCACGTCCATTTCCATGCCGTCGACGATCGCGACGAAATCCTCGCGCTTCAGGCCGAAGGTCTTCACCGAACCGACATAGTCCTTCAGGCGCTCCGGCGGACGTCCCTCATAGAGCGCGTCGATATCGTCGCGCCACTGCTGCAGCGCGGCCAGCCGCTCCGGCCGCGGGCCGTCGGAATCGGCGATGTCGTCGACCTGCCGGCAGAAGCTGTAGATCTGGAACATCGCCTCGCGCTGAGCGTGCGGCAGGATGCGCATCGCGGCATAGAACGAGCTGCCCGACGCGGTGCTTCCGTAATTTGCGTTGGCCGCCGCCTCAGCGCTCATGCGCCTGCCGCCGTCTTGGAGACCGTACGCCGTCCGGTCGCACGCTGCGCGGTCTCGCCGGCGACGCCGCCGAGACTCTGCAGCAGCAGTTCAACCTTGCTCAGATGCACGCGCTCGCTGAGCGGATCGCGCACCTTCAGCATGTTGACGATCTTGTCGGCGAACGCCTGGATCACGGAAATCTCGAGCCCCAGCCTGAAATCCTTCACTTCGGCGGCGAGCGACTTGCTCTGGTCGAGCAGCGCTTCGGTGCGCACCGCGAGCGCCTGCAGGCATTCGAGCAGGGCCGGCTGCGACTTCGCCTCGCCGAGCATCTCGACGGTCGCGCCCGCAGCGGCCAGGGCATCGCGCGGCAAGTAGACACGGTTCAGGTTGCGGTAGTCCTTGCCGCAGTCCTGCAGATGGTTGTTGATCTGCAGCCCGGCGCAGAGCGCGTCCGACGCCGCCCAGGTCGAGGTATCCTCGCCGTGCACGTCGAGCATGAACCGCCCGACCGGCATCGCCGAGTATCGGCAATAATCGATTACATCGTCCCAATTCTCGTAACGCAGCTTAGTGACGTCGAGGCGGAACGCCACCAGTACGTCGAGCGCGTGCCGCGGCGGCATGCCGCGCTCGGCGAAGGCGCGGCGCAGATTGACCGCTTCCTTCTGGGTGTCGCCATTGCCAAGCAGCTCGGCCTCCATGAGGTCGAGGTAGCGCAGCTTCTCCTCGGCGGGCAGCGTGGCGTGATCGGCGATATCGTCGGCGGTGCGGACGAAATTATAAAAGGCCAGGATCAGGGCACGATGCCGCGGATGAATGATCCACGACGCGACCGGAAAATTCTCGTCGCGGTGGGTCTTTCCGGATCGCAGGTCGCTCGCGGTGGTCATGGGAAATTTGGGCTACACTGGTCATGGCACGACGCAGGCGCGAAAGGTCAGCGCATGCGGGGGGATTTGCGAGCCCCATATAGGGGAATACGCCACCAAAACCAATGCTGTCTGTGACCGCCAGCATACGAAGCCCGTGGCCGGCACGCATGCCGAACACGGGCCTTGCGGCGATCCATGGGACCTGAAGCGGCCTTACTGGCCGTGGGTCTTCAGCACCTGGTCGCAGGCGGCGCTGATCTTGCTGCGGTTCTGCTGCAGGCAGGCGAGAATGGTGAAATCGCCCTGATCGATCACGGCACGGCAGTGACGCTGCACGTCGCGCGTGCAGGCCTTCTGCTCATCGGGTGTCCCGCGCGTCTGCTGGGCGAAGGCGCTGGACGAGAGCGGGATCGACAACAGGGCAAGAGCCAAGAGAAATTTACGCATCGTATTCCTTCATTTCCGACAGCAGAAAATCTGTTCCCGAAAAGCGCTTCGGCATGGCCGGGACGGATTTTGGGGATTGCAGACGCCACGTAACGCGGCAACGGATTGACGACAAGCACCGTTAAATGCGGCTAAATTTGCGGCGCTGTAAACCCCTACATAAGTTATTGATTCACAATGACGATTCGTGCCATCACTTTGTCGCGTTCGGCTATTGCGGATAGCAGTTGCGCAAAGCTACATGCCGTCACGAAGCCGACGGTTTCTGATTCTGTTCGATGACAATATGGGCGCCGCGCGCCGTTTCTGTCGTTTGAACCTAACATTCTTCGGTGACACTAAACCTTCGATGCGGCGAGACGCTTTCTTGCGTAGGAAGCGTTGATTTTGATGGGAAAATTCACAATGAAACTGTTTGGTTCCAGCCTTTATGGTCAGGCTCTCAGGGCTGTGGGCGTCGGCGCCGCACTGATGCTCTCTGCCTCCGCCGTCCACGCCCAGGCCAGCGGGCCGTTTGCCGGTTTTGCCGGCTCGTGGACCGGAACGGGCACGGTGGCGCTGTCCAACGGCACGACTGAACGGATTCGTTGCAAGGCGGATTACAAGGTCGCGCCGTCGGGCATGAGCCTGAAACAATCCCTGCATTGCGCCAGCGACAGCTACAAGTTCGACCTCTCCAGCGACGTCACCAGCCAGGGCGACCGGATCTCCGGCAACTGGAGCGAGGCGAGCCGCAACATCTTCGGCAATCTGCAGGGCACCGCGGGCGGCGGGCGGATCGACGTGTTCGTCGAGGCGTCCGGCTTTGCCGCGAACCTGAACCTGCAGACCAACGGCTCCAAGCAGGTCGTGCAGATCGACTCCAAGGGCGAAATCCGCGGCGTCTCGATCACGATGACGAAGAGTTGACGCTCCCGGCCGATTACGCCCACAAGATACAAAGGCCCGGTTCCGAACGCTTCGGAACCGGGCCTTTTTGCTGCAGCTTTTAGATTGCTCGTCGATCAGGCCTTTTCGATCGGCGCGGGCTGGCCGTCCCTGCCGCGGAGCTTTTGCGACAGGTTGATCAGGAACATCGAGGTCGGCCGCAGGATGAAGAGGTCCGCGACCAGGGCTGCGACCATCGAGAACGCGCTGAGCCAGCCGAACAGGCGCAGCGACGGCAGGTCGGAGAACACGGTGACGACGAGGCCGCAGGCCAGCACCACCGTGGTCAGGATCAGCGCAGGACCGACCAGGACGGTGGCGCGCTCCACCGCAAGTTCCGGCGTGACACCCGGCTTGGTCTCGAGCCGCAGGCGATTGAGAAAGTGGATGGTGGCGCTGAGGCCGAGGCCGAACGACACCGTCAATGCCACCACGCTGGCGAATTGCAGCCCCTCCCCGAGCAGCCACAGCACGGTGCCCGACAGCACCACCGGGAAGATGCCCGGCAGGATGCAGGAGAACATCACCACGATCGAGCGGAACGCGAGCCCGATGAAGATCGCGACCAGCAGGAATTCGATGGTGAGGCCGTGGTTGAGCTTCTCGATCATGCTGGCGCTGTTGCGTGCGGCAATCACCGACAGACCCGTGACCGCGATCTCGTAGCCGGGATGCTCGGCGCGCACCTTGTCTAGCGAATGATCGAGTTTGTTCACCACCGGAAGCAACTGGCTCGAGTCCACATCCGGGACGCGGCCCGACACCACGACAGCATCCTGATTCTTGTCGATGAACCGGCGCACCAAGTGTTCGGGGATCAGGTCGACATATTCCTTCAGCGTCGCGACATCATTGCTGCCGGCCTTTTCGGCGAGCCAGCGCCGCAAGGTCTCCAGCGACCAGACGTTGCCGACGCCGGCAGAGTCCTCGACCATCGCATGGACATCGGCAATCGTCTTCAAGGTCTCCGGCGAGTATAGCGATTGCCCCTTGGGGAATTCGATCAGCACATCGACCGGATTGGCGCCGGTCAACTTGGCGTCGAGCCGGCTCGACGCCGCCACCGCCTGCCGCTTGTCCGGCACCTGATCGGCGAGCCGGTAGCGCGGCTCGAGATTGGCGTAGATGATGCCGAGACCGCCGACCACGATCAGCGCCAGCAGGCTGAACAGCCCGGGACGGCCGACCATGCGCACCGCGATCCAGTAGCAGAAATTGCGCAGCGCCTGCACACCGGCATCCGCGCTCTGGAACTTGACCGCAAAGATCTTCTCGTTGCGCACGAACAGGACGCCGAACACCGGCACCAGCGACAGCACCGCGATCAGCGCGATGATGGTCGCCGCAAGCCCGGCCTCGCCGAACTTGCGGATCAGGTCGGAATCCGAAAACTGCAGCGCGATGAAGGAAATTCCGGCCGTGCCGTGCGTCAGCACGCAGGCCGGTCCGACCACCAGCACCGCATTCTTGAACGCGGTGAACTTGTCTTGCCCCGCGATCAGCCGGTCGCGCGCCGCGAATGTCAGCTGCATCGAGTCGGAGAAGCTGATCACCATGATGAGCGGCGTCATCACGTTGAGGAACATGTTGAGATTGAAATTGGCCCAGCCGAGGCCGCCGAGCGCGAGCAGGATCGCGATCATCGGCGGGAACGCGGCCGCCACCATGAAGGATATCTTGCGGAAGAAGATGATGGCGATGATGCAGCCGGCGAGGATGCCGAGGATGTTGTAGGTCAGGCCGTCGCGCTCGACCGCATTGCGGATCTCGAGCTGCATGACCGGCACGCCGGACAGCTGCGCGTTGAGCCCGCTGCCGCCGAGGTCGTCGGCCATGATCTTCCTGATGTCGCCGACCACCTTGCTGAGCTTGTTGCTGCCGACCACTTCGGGCTCGAGCGACAGCACGATCAGCGCGAGCGTGCCGTCCTCCGACAGCAGCTTGCCGCGGATGATCTCGTTGCTTTTGACCGTCTCGACGAATTTGTCGTAGGCCGCGCCCTCGGGCAGATCGTTCGGGAACAACGCCGCCGGCAGCTTGCCTCGCTCCGGCGCCTGGCGCGCGGAGAACAGCGACACCAGGCCGCGCACGCCCTCGACGAGTTGCAGATCCGTGACCATGTCACGCAGCTTGCCGAGATTCTCGCGCTCGAGCAGCGTCTTGCCTTCGACCACGACGAGCACGTCGAACTCGGTCGCCGGGAAGCGCTTGGTCACCGCCTCATATTGCTTGTAGTCCTTGGAGTCGGAGCGGAACAGCTGCGACAGCGAGTCGTCGATCTTGATCCGGTGCACGCCGAACACGGCGCCGATCAGCAACAGAAAGAGGACGATGCAGGACAGGATCGGCGCCCGCATCGGGATCAGGCCGAGACGCTCGATCCCGAACGCGATGCTGAGGCCCGACCGCGGCTCTTCGATCTTCTCGACGTGGACCTGACTTTCGGAATTCTTTTCGAGCATGCCCTGTCCAGTTCTGAAAACGGCTCAATCTGTCTAGCTTGGGTCTAGGGGCGCGAATGAGGCGGGTGAGCGCAACTGATCGGCGCTAGTCCTTGAAAACACGCGAATATTGACCGGCGCCGGTTTTACCTGCCCGCCCCTTTGCTCGCAAGCGCGAGGGGCTGACCAAATCTGCAGGGAACCGCCGATCATCGCCATTAAGTATCTGATTTGTCACACCCTGGTAGCGCATTCCTGGACGATCCACCGCCGCTTTCATCTTTCAACGAGACCCCTGTGATCTGGCGTGCCAGGCCCTCGCGCACAAGCCACGAAATCCTGAAAGCGGCTTCCGCATAGCTCAGCCCGGCATGGTGGATGTTGGAGATGCAGTTGCGGTCGGCGTCGGTGAGGCCGATTCGCGGCGCGAAGGTGAGATAGGCGCCAAGGCTGTCGGGGGCGGACAGCCCGGGCCGTTCGCCGATCAGCATCACCAGCATGCGCGCGCCGATGATGGCGCCGATCTCGTCACCGAGCGCGACCCGCGCGCCGGACGCTGCGATCACCGCGCCGACGTCGATGTTGTCGGCCGCAAGCCGCGGCACGAGATGCCGGATCAGTTCGACGGCATGCACGTTGACCGCCGTCGGCGACAGGCCGTCACCGATCACGACGGCGCAGGGGCATGCGGTGATGCCGCTGCTCTCGAGCGACCGCCGCGACGCAGAATCCAGCATGCGCCCGAGATCGGGCCGCCGCAGGTAGTCGGGCCGGCTGTGCGCCTGGCTCGACACCTCAAGCGGGGTGATGCCGAGGCCGGCAAGACCGGCCGCAATCCCGCTGACGTCGAAGGCGGCGTGGACGGCGTCGCGGGCGCGGGCATGGTCGAGCGTGAAGGAGAGCAGCGCATTGGTCGGCAGGCTGGCCCCGGACCGGCCAAGACCGACGCGCGCCGGCGTGAGCTCGCGCAGATCGGCAAGCGAAGGGGACAAGGGCACCGGCGGTGTCGTCATGCTGTTATTCGGCGGGGACGGAAGCCTCGCGCAGCCGGATCGAGTAGTTCGAGGCGTTCTGCCGGCCGCTGGAGGCTGCACGCGCAAAGGTGATCAGGTGATGCGCAACCAGCGTCGCCGAGATCAACCCCTCGATGTCGCCGCGCTTGAGCCGGCCGAGCGCAAACTTCCAGAACACGCGCTTGTAGTCGCCGAGCACGCCGACCTTCCAGAAGATGTTGCGGAGCATGATCAGGCCGCGCCGGATGTTGGCCCAGCTCTTCATTTCCGGGCTGACCGGCACCTTGATGCGATTGGCATAGGTGTAATTGCATTGATGCAGATAGCGCGCGAACAGCTTCTTCGGCTCGTAGGCAACTTCCATGCATTTGCGCCAGGAACTGACCACGTCCTCATAGGGCAGCAGGAACTCGACATTGGAGTCGCGGCCCTCGTCGTCGATCAGACGCCCGGCTTTTTCGAGCCGATCCCACAATGGCGTCTTCGGCAGCGCCTGCAGCAGGTTGATGGTGAGCAGCGGAATCCGCGACTCCTCGACGAAGGAGAGCAACGCATCGCCGGTCTGGGGCTTGTCGGTATCGAGCCCCATGATGATGCCGGAGACGACCTCCATGCCGAACGAGTTGATAGTGCGCACACCCTCGAGGATCGGAACCATCATGTTCTGATCCTTGTGCATGGCCTTCAGCGCGTCGGGATCGGGCGTCTCGATGCCGACGAAGATCGTCACGAAGTAGGCCTCGCGCATCTTCTCCAGGATCTCGGGGCGCTTGGCGATGTTGAGCGTCGCCTCGCAGGCGAGGCGCGTGACATATCCGGTGCGCTTCTGCCACTCGATCAGGTGGGGCAACAGCTCGCTCGCCGCCTTGCGGTTGCCGATGAAATTGTCGTCGACGAAATACACGGTGTCGGTGGCACCACACGCGCGCAGCTTGTCGAGCTCGGCGATGATCTGTTGCGGCGACTTCAGGCGCGGATTGCGGCCATAGAGCCCGGGGATGTCGCAGAACTCGCACTGATAGGGGCAGCCCGAGGAGAACTGGATGCTGCCGAGGAAATACTTCTTGGTTTCGGCGAGCTCATAGGCCGGCAGCGGGAAATCCGTCATCGGCAGACGGTCGATGGTTTTAAGCACCACCTGCTCGTCGGGACGGCTGGTATCATCAGCCAGACGCTTGATCAGCTCATTGGTCGCATCGCCGAGCTCGCCGACATGGAGGTAGTCGAATGAGGGATAGTAGTCCGGGCAAGCGCTGACCGACGGGCCGCCGATCGCGACCACCAGGTCATGGTCATGCGCGCGATGGCAGATGTCGTTCATCTGCTGGCGCTGGATGTGCATACCGCTGACGAACACGGCATCCGCCCACGCGAAATCCTCCGCCGTCGCCGGACGCAGATTCTCGTCGACGAAACGGACCGGCCAGTTCTCGGGAAGGTATGCGGCGATCAGCAGCAGGCCCTGCGGCGGCATGAACGCCTTGACGCCGTCAGTGAGGGGGTAGGCGTGCTCGAAGGTCCCAAACGACGACGTATAGCGCGGAAAAACGCAGAGGATACGTCGTACTGTCTCTATGCCCTCAGCTCTCATCAAACGACCCCGAAGCACCGGCAAATCTAACCACGGCGCGGAACGCTGGGCCAGAAATTCTTCAACATTGTGGCACTACCTAACGTCATAACGACGAGATAGTTGCTCTGCAGAATTTCGCTATCCCCCTCAGGTCAACAGCCTGGCAGCGAGGTCGGGCAGCCGCTCCGCATCGGCCACGAGGCGGAAGTCCTGCCCGGCCAGGCCGACGCGCGCGAGCCAGTCGTCGAATTCGGGAGCCCGCTTCAGGCCGAACAGGTCGCGGACATAGAGCGCATCGTGAAACGATGTCGACTGATAGTTCAGCATGACGTCATCCGCGCCCGGCACGCCCATGATGAAGTTCACGCCGGCGGCCGCGAGCAGCGTCAGGAGATTGTCCATATCGTCCTGATCCGCCTCGGCGTGGTTGGTGTAGCAGACGTCGATCCCGAGCGGCAGGCCGAGCAGCTTGCCGCAGAAGTGATCCTCGAGCCCGGCGCGGATGATTTCCTTGCCGTCATAGAGGTACTCAGGACCAATGAAGCCGACCACGCTGTTGACGAGCAGCGGATCGAACGCGCGCGCCACCGCATAGGCCCGCGCCTCACACGTCTGCTGGTCGACCTGGTGATGGGCATTGGCCGACAGCGCCGAGCCCTGCCCGGTCTCGAAATACATCACATTGTCACCGACCGTGCCGCGGCGCAGCGACAGCCCGGCTTCCCGGGCCTCCCGCAGGAGCGAGAGGTCGACGCCGAAACTGCGATTGGCCGCCTCGGTGCCGGCGATCGACTGGAACACGAGATCGACCGGCAGCCCCTGCCCGATCAGTCCGAGCGTGGTCGTGACATGGGTCAGCACGCAGCCCTGCGTCGGAATTTCGAATCGCGTGATGATGTCGTCCAGGAGCCGCAGCAGCCTGCCGATGACATTCGGGTCGTCGCTCGCTGGATTGATGCCGATGCAGGCATCGCCCGCTCCCAGCAGCAGCCCGTCGAGAATCGAGGCGGTGATGCCCTTGGGATCGTCGAAAGGATGGTTCGGCTGCAGCCGCGTGCTCATTCGCCCGCGCAAACCGATGGTGTTGCGGAAGCGGGTCGTCACCTCGCATTTCTTCGCGACCAGGATCAGATCCTGGTTGCGCATCAGCTTCGACACCGCCGCGACCATCTCCGGCGTGATGCCGCGCGAGATCTTCTTGATCGCTTCCCCGCTGGCGGCATCCGACAGCAGCCAGTCGCGGAATCCGCCGACGGTGAGCGACGACACCGGCAGAAAGCCGGCAACGTCGTGGCTGTCGAGGATCAGGCGGGTGACTTCGTCAGCCTCATAGGGGATGACAGGCTCATCGAGGAATTGCTTGAGCGGAACATTGGCCAGCGCAAGCCGAGCTGCGATCATCTCCTCCGCGCTGTCGGCGGCGATGCCGGCCAGGCGGTCGCCTGAACGCGGCGGCGAGGCCTTGGCAAGCAGGATGCGCAGATCGTCGAATGCATAATTGGTGGCGTCGATGGTGTGACGATAGAGCATGGGGGGTTCGTCGCGGGCTGGGGCAGCGCAATCTAGCACCTCTTTGCGAAAGGCGTGCCATCGGCTTCGCCCCGCGTGCTGGCGCCGCTGGCGGTAACGGCGGCTCACCCTCGGCACGGCCGCAAGCCGCGAGCATCCGGCAGACTCAAAGCGGTCCATAAGGCATTGGGATTATTTACAGATTTTAACGGTTGCGGCTGCACAAATCTCGCGCGTTAAGAAATTGTCCATGAAAATTTTGCATAAGCTTTAATCGGCCGAAGGTACTCCCCGGCCTCTTGGAGCTGTCTCTTATACACATCTGACGCTGCCGACGACCATGG
>NZ_JAQOSR010000086.1:0-36724 GCF_046718885.1 Bradyrhizobium sp. UFLA01-814
TCTCGTAGTATCGGGGCGTCGTCATACGCGAAGGCCACCTTATCGAAGCTGATGGCGCCCTTGACCCGTCCAGGATCGACGCCGTCCACAGGGTCGTTGATGACATCGTCGGCCGACAAAATCGTTTGAATGCGCTCCAGCGCAACGGTCGTCTGTGCGATCGTGCTGGTCATGCTCGCTAGGTCTTTTACCGGTTTGAAGAATTTGGTCAGGTACGCGAGGTAGACCGTCAACGCTCCGGCCGTCAGGGCGCCCGCAACGATCAGTGACGTCCCCCTCCAAAGGACAATGCCGGTGCAGATCGCAACAACAATGCTCACCGTCGGTGACATCAAGGACTTGATCTGGCGCGCCTTCAGCGCAGCTTCCACCGTGGCGTGGCTTGCGGCTTCCAGGTGCGCTATCTCAAGGTCCTGCCGGCCAAATGCCTTTACTGCACGAACCGATCCGATTCCCTGCTGTACGACTGCAACAATCTCGCTCTGCCGGGCGCGCACGGTTCGCGTCACCTCCTTCACGGCCTTCTTGAAGTGAAAGAGAAACACCAGCAGGAAGGGGACAAGCGCTACGGCGATCAGCGTGAAATCCCAATCCAGATAGAACATCAATCCAAGCATGAACAGGATGGTAATGAGATCGACGACGATATCGAGTGTCGAGGACGATGCGAAATCCTGGATGGTCGAGACATCGCTGGTTATCGTAGACATCAGGGTGCCGGTCTTGACGTTGTCGTAGTAGCGCAGCGACAGTCGATGCAGATGCGTGTAGATCTGTACGCGCAAATCGTTGGCAACCCACTGGCCAACGCTGGTGGTGTAGTAGTTGTCGATGTAGGTCGCGATCGCTCCGACGACGGCGATGAGCAGGGTTGCTGCGCCGGCAAACAGCGCGACGCCCGCGGTGTGTCGTCCGAACCCGTAATCATGCGCCCAAGCCAGCCAGTCCGGCAATTGGTGCCGTCCCAGAGCGTCATCGAGAACCAGCTTTAGTGGCCAGGGCGCCGCCAGGCTCATTGCAATCTCAATCAGCATGGCGGCGAAAACGATGAGCAGCCAGCCCCGGTACGGCTTGAGCAACCCCAGAACCATCGAAGTGAGCCTCTTTCCCTCGTGCGGCTTTTTGAGCGCCACGGTGGCGCACGAAACGACGGCGGCAATCGTCTTCAGCAACATGTCGGTTACGGCCTCCAACTTCGTGCGATCATGTGCGTAACGAACCTGCGCCGCTATGGCAGATGGTCGAGGAGTTAGGCCAGGCGGGGCGCGTGCAAGCTGGCGCTAGTCTCCGAGGTTATTGTAGCGTCGCGTTGATAGTGACGATTGACGAGCCGGAACCTGTTTGACTCGTGCCGGTCGCCTGAATGGAGAAACTATCGCCGCCACTGTATCCAGCTTGCGAGGTGTAGAGAAAAGAAGATGCATCGAGCTGTTGCAAGGTGCCGTGTGCCGGATTCTGTGAAACGTCAGAACTCTGCATTTCGCCGGCCAAATTGAAGCTCAACACGCAACTACTGCCGGAAGCAATCTCGATATAGCCTATTGAGTTAAAGCCCCAGCCGGCCGGTGGTGATCCTGACACTACGCACTGAGGAACGTTTTGGGCGAATGCGGTCGTCGCTGCAGCCAGGGAGCTCAACATAGCTGCGACCAGCACTGAACACGCCCGAGCCATGTGTGTCATTTGCGTACTCCGCCAAGGTCCGAGCGAACCGCCACACCGTCGCCCGATCTAGGAAAAATATTCCAATCCGCTCTGCGCGCTATGCAATTTCGGCAGAAGGCGCGATTGTTCGGCCGGTCCGCGCTGCGGTCCGGTTGGCCTGAGTGCGACCCCGGCACACGAACAGGTGGTCTGTGAACGGATCCTGATGCAGTCAGATGCGCCTTTAACTCATTCTTATGTTGCGCATGCACTGGTGGGACGAAAGCGAACTTCGTTACTCGACGGCGCGTGGAAAACTCCACCCGCGGGAGAAGTGTGATCGGGCTGGAGGAATCGTTTGGGATCTGGGCAGGGGGCCTGACCCGGTCCTTGTAGTGCAAGGTGAACTGCTGGGTTGCGCATCCTGAGACCGTTGCGGCCACAGCGCGCCGGCAGATTCACGGAAGCGGCTCCACTGTTGCAGCCATATCGGGTGCGCGACTGACCCGGTAGGTCGCGTTGCTGCATTTGAGGACCCAGACATCACGATCCGGTCTTGAGCGCTTCACGTCTCTCGTCGCGCCAAGCGCCTTGTCGCACGCAAAGCCCTGCAGCCGGATCTGCGCCGCGAGCACGTTCTGTGGTGTTTCTCCGCGCATCGCCTGTTGAGCTACTGCCGATGAGCAAGCTGCAAGAGCTGCAGCTCCGACCAGTATCGAGTTAAGAAGCTTGCACATGGCTAGGCTCCTCCCTTTCGCGCGACGTGCTCAGTTATGCAGCGGCGCATCATGATCGTATCGGACGTTTATGAAGCAGACAGCCGAAGTGTCCCGGAAGCCAGAACGAAACACCGCCTTCATCGGCTCGCGCCGCATCATTGGGAAGCACGAGCGAAGCGGCAATAGCTGCCGCGCCCAACCGCCAAACGAAACCAGCCGTCGATACCGACTTCACGCCCGTCATCCGCATCTACTGATCCCCACTCTACTGCCGCCCTCCTGTCACAACGGAAGAGCAATCCGGTGGTGAGAACTCCGAAAAGCGAGTAAATGCTACCACAGAGCGTCTATGCAAAATCGGCAGCTTACCCAGCTGAGGCGTCCTTCGTAGGAGACTGTGTTTTCCGCGTCACAATTTTCGGTTCTGGCCAATGCTTAACTGCTCTTGCCGTTTTTGCATAGTCAAAGACCACTTCTCTCAAGATCTGTAGCAGATGCAACGCATCCTGGTTCGGTCCCGCGGACGTTTGCGCGCGGTCAGAGCCAGCAGGTGGAGCGAAGGTCGTGATTTCTTGGTAGAAGGCACTGTTGAAATCGGTGTGCCATGACAGCCTATCGATATTTCGTGATCTTGTTTGTGGTTGCCCTCGGCAGCAAAAGCTTTCGAACCAAATTTTTGGTGGCGACGCATGAAACGGGTCGCATATAGACGGCGATGGTGGGTCGTTGCGGCGGGCGGGCTTCTCGCCTACCTTATGCTGGCCTATGTCATACTGCCCGCCTTGTGGAGCCACCACGAGCGCGAGCCAGGTCTCGCTCCTTTGCCAATGGTGACACGCACTGCGAGCGGCATCCCCGGCGATGCGCTCAATGTCGGACTCGTCGGCAGCCAAGAAGACGTGCTCCGCGCCATGCATGAGGCAGGCTGGTTTCCGGCAGACCCCATCACCCTGCGTACGAGCATTGAGATCGTCGGTAGCGTGGTGCTTGACCGGCCATATCACGATGCGCCTGTCAGTCCGCTCTATTACCAAGGACAGAAGGAACAGCTCGCGTTCGAAAAACCCGAGGGCAAAAGTGCCGACCGGCGGCACCACGTCCGATTCTGGCAGGTCCTCAACAAGGGAATCGACGGCCGTCCCGTCTGGCTCGGTTCAGTGACCTTCGACCGCGGAGTAGGCTTGAGCCATGACACCGGGCAGGTGACCCATCACATTGGCCCTGACATCGATGCCGAACGTGACCTTTTGATGCGCGATCTGCGCGAAGCGGGCATGGCTCAGAATTTTTTTCAGATTGCCGGAATCGGCCCCACCTTGTTTGGCCGAAACGGCGAAGGCGATCCTTACTACACAGACGGCGAAATTGAGGTCGCCACTCTGGTGGCTGGCGGCGTCAGACAAATCGGGCCACCGACAACGCTGCCACCGCCGAAGCTGATCGCGTTGAAGGACCAAGTCTGGCACGGAATCAGCAGTGCGGTCAGCCAACAACTGTCTGGAAAACCTTAAAGCCTATCGCTTTAGACCCGCGCGAAGATCGTCGGTGAGGCGCGAAATGGTGCCGTAGCCGAAATAATGGCCTGATCACCAATGCGCAACGTCAGCGCTGTTGTACGGGCGTCGACCGTGGCGTCAGCGCAACGTCGCGGCTAGAAATTGCGTAGCGCGCCTTCCTGACGTGACGCCAATTATGGGCTAACGGATTGTGGACGGGAGGAATATCGACGAACCGAGGTGTGTTCGTCCACGCGTCGCGCCGTGCGGTCATGGATGGCGGTTGGGAATGTCCGGAAGCGCATCGTCAAGGAGCTTCCACTTCTCCTCGGTGAGTTCGTTCATGCGAGGATCGCCGAGGAAATCGATCGCGAACTGCACAACCGACTCTGCCCCGCCACGAGCTTTGACGCCTGTTTCGCCAACCGAATCTGCAGGAAATAGCGACCGTCGCCGCGCCGGGCGAGGTAGGAGGGACGAGCCACGAATAAGCCGTTCCGGGGCGCGGGCAGGTGAGACATCTGGGTGAGCCCACTTCTCGCCAGCGAGGGGTTGCGTGTGGACGGCGGTTTTTGGCGAACTACCAAGGGCCCACGTCGCGAGTTAGGCTGCCCTCCGGTAGGAGAATAGGGCTTCGGAGATAGTGGATCTAGCGAGGTAGCGGTCCCCTGACTCGAACCCCCGACGCCGAGCGGCTCGACCCCGACCAATTAGTAGCTTAGCGCTTGCACTGAACGTTAACGCATCGAGGCCAACCACCGATTGACCACCGAAACGCCGTGAACAAACGGCGATAAGGGTGGTCAATTGCGAACAGACTTCATTGTTTTCGTTGATGTTTTCGTTTGCTACTTACGTTCGGGACGCAGGGGTCGCAGGTTCGAATCCTGCCACTCCGACCATTCTTTCAAGCACTTATAGTTTCTGTGTTTTTCGTGCGCAACGACATGCGCATCGATTTGAAGCGCGGCTGCCATGTCGGTCGATTTCGGGACGCCGGTCCCTCCTATCGGCGATTCGGGACCATTGGAGCGCGCGAGGGTAACGGCCCCTGACGTGATGTTGCGTAGCACGTCACCAATCACCACACGGTCTCCCTTCGGACCTCTCGACTGATCCTGTCCGGCATCAAAGCACGAATAGCCCGCCGCGAGTAGTGCTCAGCTTGCCGGCGCAAATACCTGTCAGGGGTTGCCGACTTCAAAGGCCAGCAGAACATTGCCGGGCAGCCCGCTCCATTGCGCGTAGCCGGAATTGACGTACAGCATGCCGTCGACGACGACCGGGCCGGGTCCGTCCATGGCGCCGCCATGGGCCGCAACGCCGTTGACCGTGGTGTAGTCGCGGGCGGTGTCGATTTCCCAGAGCAGCCGTGCGTCATCGGTCGCGTAGGCGCGCAGGAAGCCGCTCACGCCGCCCGAGAACACGACGCCGGGAATGGCGGTGACCGCCGCGGAGAGCGCGGGGCTACACTGGGGGCGGTCGCCACAGGCCACCGGCGCCACCTGCATCGCGATCCTTCCGGTCGCAAGATCGAGCCCGAACAGGCCGCCACCTTCGCTTGAATTCAGACGTCGCGTGCCGTCCCTTAGAAATCGTACGTCCGAATTGGCGACATAGATTCGGTCCTGGTCGGCGGCGGAACCCCACTCGGTCCCGCCCAACGCGCCACCCTTGCCGATCCGCGTCTGCCACAGGATCTTGCCCTCGTGGTCGGGATCGAGCGCGTGGACCACGCCGGATTTCTGGCCGATCACCAGCACGCGCTGTCCATCACGCAGGCTCACCAGGATCGGCGATTGACCGAAGTCATGGTCGGGGCCGCGGTCTTCCGGACAATTGCTCTGATCGGTGCCGAAACACGCAACGATGAAGCTGTCCTTCGGCGTGGCTTGCTGATGCCACAGCATTCGGCCGGTCGCGAGATCGAACGCGAGGATGGCATCGCTGGTGTCGGTTGCCGGATCGGCATAGCTGTTCGAGGTCGCGACATAGAGCGCCTGGCGCTGCACATCGATCGTCGGCGCGGACCAGACCGACGCGCCGGCCGGACCGAACAGCTGGGTCCCGATCGCGTTCGCCCGTGTCGGATGCGGTGCCTCCGGAATCGTGTAGGCCTTCCAGATCTGTGCGCCGGTCTCGGCCTTCAGCGCAACGACGCTGCCGCGAAACGTACAGCACTGGTAGGTGGGACGAGACCCGATGGCCTCCTCGATCGATGAAACGCCGACATAGACGACGCCGGAATAGAACACCGGCGCACCGGTAATCCGGGCGGCCACATGATCGTCGACCTTGCTCTTCCAGATCAGCTTGCCGGTCGCGGCATTCAGGGCGTAGACGTTGGCACGCACATCGCCAAAGAAGATGGCAGGCTGGCCGTTGTCGAGCGGGGCAAAGCTGATGGCCGTCCGCACCGGCGCCTCGGTCGGAAACGCCCAGCGCGTGCAGCCGCTTTTGGCGTCGAGGGCGTGGACCTTGCGGTCGCCGCCACCGACGAACAGCAAGCCGCCGACGACAGCCGGCTGCGCGTTGGCGTTGGACGTCTCAGGAAACCCGAACGCCCATTTCAGACGCAGCCGCGGGATCTGGTCTTGCGCGAGGCCGGCCATAGCCGCCGGCTGAAACCGGCTGTTGTTGATATCCGCGCCCCAACCGTTCCACCGCGGCCCGTCGATCGGCTGCGGAAAGCCGGTCTCGTTCTTCGTGCATTCGCCCGCGCTCTCGGTTGCCGCGAGCGAAGCGGCCTTTCCGGTGACGAGCGAGGCGATCGCCGCCCGCTCGTCGCTGCTCAGTCCTTGCGCGAAGGATGCCATCGGGCCCGTGGTGATCGCACCAAGCACCTCGTCGAACGATCTGGATTGCAGCGCGGCGCGGCTCGGCGCGCGAACACCCGTATTGCTGTTGTCGTGACATTGCGCGCAGCGTTGCGCGTAGAGGTCGGCACGGCCTTGCTGCGCTGTTGCAGGCAGGCAAGAGGAGATCAGGGCGACGGCAATCGCAGCACTCAGTTTCATCGTGGTTCACCGGCGTTGGCTTTGATGAAGAGAGTGATTGCAGCGTAGCACAACCTTTCGGCTGCATCGTGCCTGGCGGTGGCCGGCAGCACGTATGGCGGTGCAGGATCCGATCGCCGCCGCCTCCAATTCGAGCGCCCGCCGGCGCGATCTCCCATTGACAGGTCGGTCGATGTGATAGAATTATAACACAATAAGTTGCAAAAATAACAACATGTCACCATCGTACCAGCGCCTCGCGCGGGCGACGGGAGGAAAATTTGGAATTGTCCGGTTCGATCGCAGCCGAGCCTCGGCCGTCGACGGCGCTGTTGATGGTCGGTGGCATCAACAAGCGCTTCGGCGGCGTGCGGGCGTTGCGCGACGTCAACCTCGAGGTCCGGGCCGGCGAGGTGCACGCGCTGCTGGGCGAGAACGGGGCCGGCAAGTCCACGCTGATCAAGATCCTCAGTGGCGTCCATGCGGCCGACAGCGGCGCGATCGAGATCGCCGGCAAACCAGCGACGTTCGACAGTCCGGCTAGATCGCGCGAGGCGGGCATCGCCGTCGTCTATCAGGACCTCAGTCTCGTCGAGTCGCTGAGCGTTGCCGACAACCTGTTGCTCGGCCGCGAGCCGCGTACGCGGTTCGGCTTTGTCCGCAAGCGCGAACTGATGGCCAGGGCCGAGGCGTTCCTGAGCGAACTCGGCATTCCCCTCGATACCAAGGCAACCGTCGGCTCGCTGCCGTTCGCCTATCGCCAGATGACCGAGATCGCCAAGGCACTGATGGGCGAGGTGCGCCTGTTGATCCTCGATGAACCGACATCGTCCCTGACTTCGGATGAAGTTCGTATCCTGTTCGACGCGATCGGCAAGGCGACGCGCCGCGGCGTCGGCGTGATCTATGTGACCCATCGGCTCAACGAGGTGTTCGAGATCTCGCAGCGTGTCACGGTGCTCCGCGACGGCGCCAATGCCGGCACGTTCGTCACCGCCGAGACCGACATGAAGCGGCTGGTGAACGCCATCATCGGCACCGACCGATTGGCGCCCGCGGTGTCGCGCGCCGAGCCTGCGCCCGCGCGTTCGTTCGATCCGTCGCCGGTTCTGTCGCTGTCGGGCGTGTCCAACGACCGCCTGTCGGCCGTCGAATTGTCCGTGATGAAGGGTGAGATCCACGGCCTTGCCGGATTGATCGGCAGCGGGCGCACCGAGATTCTGGAGACCATCTTCGGCCTTCGGCCGGTCGACAGCGGCACACTGGCGATCGAGGGCCGGCCGTGGCTGCCGAACGGCGCGGCCGATGCGATCGACCATGGCGTTGCGCTGGTGCCGGAAGACCGGCACATGCAGGGCCTGGTGCTGGATCATTCGATCGAGCGCAACATCACATTGCCGCGGATTCCGCATTTCTCGCGCTGGGGCTTCATGCAGCAGCGCGCCGCCGCCCGGCGTGCCGACGCTGCGGTGGCGAGGCTGTCGGTGAAGGCGCAAGGCGCCTTGAGCCTGGTCAGGACATTATCCGGCGGCAACCAGCAGAAGGTCGTGTTCGGAAAATGGAATGATCCGCGGCCGCGCCTGCTGCTGCTGGACGAGCCGACGGTCGGCGTCGACGTCGGCGCACGCGAGGAGATCTACGGCGTGATCCGCAATGCCGCCCGCGACGGCACCGGCGTCCTGGTGGTCTCGTCGGACCTCGTCGAACTGATCGAGCTCTGCGACCGCATCTCCGTGATCGTCGATGGACGCGTGGCGCGAACGCTGGTGCGCGGGGAGATCGATGATGCCGAAGAGCTCCATCATCTGCTGCAGATCTACCAGGCTTCCGAACAAGGCGTATTGCAAGAGCTACACGCATGACCGAACTGACCGCGCCCAACCTCGTTGCCTCGTCGACCCGATCCGATCGACGCCGCAAGCTGCTGCAGAACCTGCTGCGGGGTGAGCGGCCCTACATGCTGTACATCGCCTTCGTGGTGCTGCTGGTCGTGTTCAGCCTGTCCTCGCCCTGGTTCCTGTCGGTCGACAATTTCCTGAACATCGGACGCCAGACCACGCTGGTCTCGATCATCGCGGTCGGCATGACCTTTGTGATCATCGCGCGCCAGATCGATTTGTCGGTCGCATCGACATTGGCGCTGTCCGGCATGGCCACGGCGCTCGCCATGAGCCAGATCAACAACAGCTGGATCGTCGGCGCCGTCGCCGGGCTCGGCACCGGCGCGCTGGTCGGGCTGCTCAACGGCATCCTGACCACGCAGCTCTCGATCCCGTCGTTCCTGGTGACGCTGGGTTCACTGAGCATGGCGCGCGGCTTGGCGATGATGGTGACCAATACCAAGCCGGTGATCATCACCAACGAGACCTATTTCGCGATCTTTGGCGAAGGCTCGTTCCTGGGCATACCCGTTCCGATCGCCTGGACACTGGTGGCGATGATCGTCGGCATCCTGCTGCTGCACTACAACGTGTTCGGCCGCCGCATCTATGCGGTCGGCGGCAATCCCACCGCAGCGCTGTATTCCGGCATCAACACCAAATGGGTGACGACCGCGGCCTTTGTGCTGACCGGCGCGCTCGCCGGGCTCGCCGCGCTGGTGCTGTCCGCGCGCTCGCACGCCGCGCGGCCGGACGTCGTGCAGGGCATGGAGCTCGACGTCATCGCCGCCGTGATCCTCGGCGGTTGCAGCCTGTTCGGCGGGCGCGGCTACATCCTGGGAACGCTGTTCGGCAGTCTCATCATCGGCACACTCAACAACGGCCTCGTGCTGCTCGGCGTCAGCTCGCCGCTGCAGCTCGTCATCAAGGGAGCGATCATCGTGGCCGCGGTCGCATTCACGAAACGCTAGAGCACGATGGTGCAGCACATGGGCCGCAAGGTCAGGCGTTGCAAGGGTAGGGGCAAGGTCGCCGGCCTCCGGTCAATCGGCGACCAAAACGGGAGGAAACAATGAAGCCAATCTTGCGACAAACCCTGCCGCTGACCGCGCTGATCGCGGCGACGGCCATTTCGATCGCCCCCTCGGCCCGCGCCGAAGTGCCTGCAACCTGCGTCAAGGGCGTCGATCTCGCGACGCTTGGACCGAAATCGATCGTCGGTCAGGGGCCGCATGGCGAGAAGGCCGCCTCGCCCGAGGTGCTGGCGCTGTCGGACGCCGATGCCGCCAAGATCAAGGAGAAGCATTTCAAGGTCGGCATCTCCATGCAGACCGTCAATCTCGACTGGGCGCAACTGCAGATCCAGGGCATCACCGATACGCTGAAGAAGTATGGCGTGACCGTCACCGGCGTCGCGTCCGCCGAATATCAGGTCGACAAGCAGATCGCCGATATCGAGAACACCATCCAGCAGCATCCTGACGGCATCATCTCGATCCCGGTCGATTTCACCGCGACCGCGCCGACCTACAAGAAGATCGCCAAGGCCGGCATCAAGCTCGTGCTGATGGACAGCATCCCGACCGGACTGAAGCATCCCGAGGAATATGCGTCCATGGTCTCGGCGGATAGCCAGGGCAACGGCCAGATCGCGGCCCAGATCCTGGCCTCCTGCATGCCGCAGGGCGGCACCATCGGCCTGGTCAATTTCGGCGTCGATTATTTCAGCACCAACGAGCGCACCAAGGGTGTCCGCGAGTGGATGCAGAAGAATCGTCCCGACATCAAGATGAAGCAGGTCGACTTCACCGACCCGCCAAAGGTGTCGCAGATCGCGGGCGACTTCCTCACCGGCAATCCGGATATCAAGGGCCTGTTCGCGGTCTGGGACCAGCCGGCGCTCGATACGCTGAGTTCGATGCGCGCGCAGGGCATCGACATTCCGGTCACCACCGTCGACCTCGGCCTGCAATCGGCGATCGAGATCGCCAAGGGTGGGCCGCTGAAGGCAACCGGATCGCAGCGCCCCTATGACCAGGGCGTCGCCGAAGCGATGGCCATGATGAATGCGCTGCTCGGCAAGGAAACGCCCGGCTGGATCGGCGTGCAGTCGTTGCCGGTGACGCAGTCCAACGTGCTGGAATCCTACAAGACCGTGTTCAAGAAGGAGCCGCCGCCGGAACTGACCGACGCCTGCAACAAGGCGAAGCCTGCCTGCAACTAAGCAGGCGGGAGTTCGATGCGTGGTCCCGCGAGCCCGCGCATCGTGAGCAGCCTGATCCGGGCGTGCCAGCCCCCGCTCGGATCAGGTTGCGCTGGTCACATATTCGACGGGGAGGCTGCGGAAGTGCTTGCGCATGTCCGCTGACGCCGTGCCGCCGACGATGATCCGCGAGAACGCGCCGATGTCGGAGAAGAATGCCGACTTGAGACTGCCGAGTTTGCTCGCGTCGATCACCAGGATGCTCTCCATCGCGGTCTCGATGACGGCCTGCTTGACGGCGACTTCGTGAAAATTCGAGCAGCTCGCGCCACGGGTCCAGTGCACGCCGCCCGCGGAGATGAAGGCCTTGTTGATGCCGAGCCGTCGCAGATAGGACAAGCCGTCGTCCGACGCAAAGGACTGCGACGACGGATGGTAGAGGCCGCCCATCAGCATCACCTGCGTGGCCGGCCGTCGCGTCACGATCGACGCCACGTTCATCGAATAGCAGATCACCGAAAGCGGCAGGTCCTCTGGCAGGCAGTCCGCCAGCGACTGCATTGTCGTGCCGCAATCGATGAAGATCGTATCACCTTCCTTGATCGAGGCCGCGGCAGACCGGCAGGCGAGGCGCTTGTCCTGGGTGTGCTGATCGATCTCCTGCTCGAACGCGTACTTGATCCCGGTCGGCGACGCCGCATTGACGACGTAGCCGCCGAGCAGCGCCAGCGCGGCGTCCGGCCCGGCGAGATCGCGCCGAACCGTCATTTCGGAAACCTTGAGGAGCTCGGCGGCGTCCTTCAGATGCAGCGTGCCGCTCGATTCGACGGCGCGGCGCAGCCTCTGCAGGCGCTGCACGCGCGTCTCGCTTGGTCGTGCGTTCGATGTTTCAGCCATTTTAATCGCCGGGCTTGCTTATCCGATTGACAATGATCTTACAATGTTGTGAGTTTATCAACGTCGATTTGTTACAATAATAACATCCAGTCTGGCGGGCTGATCGAAGGTCGGGGGACGATGTCGTCCTCGGGCGGTCGGTAAACCCCGCGGCAAGGTCAGGGAGGATCACATGTTGCGATCGACACATTCAGTCTATCTGGCGATCTCGTCGATTCGCTAGGACCGCACGGCGCCTTCATGACGCAGAGCGTCTTCATGCAGAATCGGTCCCCGTTGGCCGCGCAGCCGCCTTCCCCGGGCAGCGGGCATCAGCTCCCGCGCAACAGTGGTCGCGCGCTCGAGATGGATTGGATCGACGGGATCAGGATCAATCTGTCGGCCGCCGAACGCCGCGTTGTGAGCCTGCCGGGCCGGCGCACGGTCAAGAAGGACGCGCAGGCGGCGTGGCTTCTCAAGGCGATCACCTGCATCGACCTGACGACGCTCAATGGCGACGATACGACCGAACGGGTGAAGCGCCTCTGCGCCAAGGCCAAAGCGCCGGTGCGCGGCGACGTTCTCGAGCGGCTCGGCTTTGCCGGCCGCGAGCTGCATACCGGCGCGGTCTGTGTCTACCATCGGTTCGTGGCGACGGCCGTCGAAGCGCTCGACGGATCGGGCATCCCGGTCGCTGCGGTCTCGACCGGATTTCCCGCAGGTCTCGTGCCGCACGATCTGAAGCTGAAGGAGATCGAGGCGTCGGTCCGCGACGGCGCGGAGGAGATCGACATCGTCATCACGCGCGAGCACGTGCTGACCGGCGATTGGCAGGCGCTCTACGCCGAGGTGCGGGATTTCCGCGCCGCCTGCGGCGACGCGCATCTGAAGACGATCCTGGCCACCGGCGATCTCAAGACGCTGCGCAACGTCGCCAAGGCGTCGATGGTCTGCATGATGGCCGGCGCCGACTTCATCAAGACCTCCACCGGCAAGGAAGGCGTCAACGCGACGCTGCCGGTGACGCTCGCGATGCTGCGGATGATCCGCGTCTATCAGGAGCGCACCGGCTACCAGATCGGCTTCAAGCCGGCCGGCGGAATCTCGACGGCAAAGGACGTGCTCAACTACCAGTTCCTGATGAAGGAGGAACTGGGACGCGACTGGCTCGAGCCGGACCTGTTCCGCATCGGCGCCTCCAGCCTGCTCGCCGATATCGAGCGGCAGCTCGAGCATCACGTGACCGGCCACTATTCGGCCTTCAATCGCCACCCCGTGGGATGAGACTCCAGCGATGAGCGTCGCAAACTATTTCGAGACCATGGAGTACGGCCCCGCGCCCGAGGCGGACGGCGAGGCACGCGCCTGGCTGGCGCGGCATGGCGCCACGTTCGGGCATTTCATCGCCGGCAGGTTCACGGCGCCGCATGCCGGCAAACACCTCAACACGACCGAGCCGGCCACGGGCAAGACACTGGCGCGCATCGCGCAGGGCGCCGCCGTTGATGTCGAGGCGGCGGTCAACGCCGCGCGCACCGCGCAGACAGCGTGGGCCAAGCTCGGCGGTCACGGTCGCGCGCGTCATCTCTATGCATTGGCACGCATGCTGCAGCGGCACGCCCGGCTGTTCGCCGTGCTGGAGGCGATCGACAACGGCAAGCCGATCCGGGAAACCCGCGATCTCGACGTGCCGCTCGCGGCGCGCCATTTCCTCTATCACGCCGGCTGGGCGCAGTTGCAGGAGCGCGAATTCGCCGATCAGGTGCCGGTTGGCGTGATCGGGCAGATCATTCCGTGGAATTTTCCGCTGCTGATGCTGGCGTGGAAGATCGCGCCGGCGCTGGCCGCGGGCAATACGGTGGTGCTGAAGCCGGCGGAGTTCACCTCGCTCACGGCGCTGCTGTTCGCCGAGCTTTCGGCCGAAGCCGGCCTGCCGCCGGGCGTGTTGAACGTTGTGACCGGCGATGGCGCGACCGGTGCATTGCTGGTCGAAAGTCCCGGTGTCGACAAGATCGCGTTCACCGGCTCGACCGAGGTCGGGCGGCTGATCCGCCAGTCGACCGCGGGCACCGGCAAATCGCTGACACTCGAGCTCGGCGGCAAGTCGCCATTCATTGTGTTCGACGATGCCGATATCGATGGCGCGGTGGAAGGCGTGGTCGATGCGATCTGGTTCAACCAGGGGCAGGTCTGCTGCGCCGGCTCGCGGCTGCTGCTGCAGGAGGGGATCGCGGATACCTTCCGCAGGCGCCTGATCCGCCGCATGGAGACGCTTCGCGTCGGCATGCCGCTCGACAAGGCGATCGACATGGGCGCGGTGGTCGCGCCGGTGCAACTCGAACGGATCAAGTCGCTGGTCGAGACCGGGGTGAAGGAAGGCGCCGAGAAATACCAGGCGTCCGGTGCGATCCCGGCGGAGGGATGTTTCTATCCGCCGACCCTGCTCTGGAACGTGCATCCGTCCTCGACGGTTGCGACCGAAGAGATCTTCGGCCCGGTCCTGGTGGCGATGACATTCCGCACCCCTGACGAGGCCGTGATGCTCGCCAACAACACGCGCTACGGCCTTGCCGCCAGCGTGTGGAGCGAGACGATCGGGCTGGCGCTCGACATCGCGCCGAAGCTCTTGGCCGGCGTGGTCTGGGTCAACGCCACCAATCTGTTCGACGCCAGTGTCGGCTTCGGCGGTTACCGCGAGTCCGGCTTCGGCCGCGAGGGCGGCCGTGAGGGCATGTATGAGTATCTCAAGCCGAGGGCCTGGAGTGGGCGCAAGCCGCGGGCCAAGGCATCGCCGCTGCCGACGGCTTCCGGCGCCAGTGCCGGGTTCGATGTGCCGCCGATCGATCGGACGGCAAAACTGTTCGTCGGCGGCAAGCAGGTGCGCCCGGACGGCAATTATTCGCGTCCGGTGCTCTCGTCGAAGGGCCGGCGCCTGGGCGAGGCAGGCGAGGGCAATCGCAAGGATATCCGCAATGCGGTGGCCGCGGCGCGCTCCGCCGAGTCCTGGGCGCGGGCGACGGTGCATAATCGCGCCCAGATCCTCTATTACCTTGCCGAGAACCTTTCCGCGCGCGGCGATGAGTTCGCCCGTCGCATCGCCGACATGACCGGCGTGTCGGCTGCGAAGGCGCGCACGGAAGTCGATGCGAGCATCGAGCGGCTGTTCAGCTATGGCGCCTGGGCCGACAAATTCGAAGGATCCATCCACGCGCCGCCGCTGCGCGGCGTGGCGCTCGCGATGCATGAGCCGATCGGCGTGGTCGGCGTCGCCTGTCCCGACGAGGCGCCGCTGCTCGCCTTCATCAGTCTGGTGGCGCCGCTGATTGCGATGGGCAACCGGGTCGTCGCCGTGCCCAGCGAGCGGCACCCGCTCGCCGCGACCGACTTCTACCAGGTGCTGGAAACCTCGGACGTGCCGGGCGGTGTGGTCAACGTCGTCACCGGCGATCACAGCGAATTGGTCAGGGTGCTTGCCGAGCACGACGATGTCGACGCGCTCTGGGCGTTCGGATCGCAGGACGCCTCGGTGACGGCCGAGCGGCACTCGATCGGCAATCTCAAGCGCACGCTGGTCGATCATGGCCTCGCGCTCGATTGGTACGACAAGGCCGCGAGCGAGGGCCCGATCCTGCTCCGCCACGGGGTGCAGGTGAAGAACATCTGGATTCCGTACGGTGACTAGCGACGTCACCTTGCGGTGATATCGATGGGGGTTCGGACCGTCAGAGTCCGGCGAATTTCAAGACGAGGGAGGGACGCAACATGCTCAAGGGCATCAATCCACTGCTCAATGCCGACGTGCTTTATGCCTTGCGGGCGATGGGGCACGGTGATCGCCTGGTGGTGTGCGATACTAATTTTCCGGCCGACTCGATCGCGCGCCAGAGCGTGCTCGGCAGGCTGCTGCGCATCGACAATGTGAGTGCCGCCCAGGCGGTCGAAGCCGTTCTTTCGGTGATGCCGCTCGATACGTTTGTCGACGATGCCGCGATCCGCATGGAGATCGTCGGCCAGGCCCAGGAAGTACCCCCCGTGCAGCGCGAGGTGCAGGCCGCGATCGATCGCGCGGAGGGACGGTCCTGGCCGCTGGTCGGCGTCGAGCGCCACGCTTTCTACGAGAAAGCGAAGACGGCCTATTGCGTGATCGCGACGGGCGAGCGGCGCTTCTACGGCTGCTTCCTGTTCAGCAAGGGCGTGATCGGGCCGGACGGGGAGTGACAAGATGAACAAGAGTGGCGTCGCCGTCCTCGGCGTCTTCGTCGTAGACCTCGCGTTCCGCGCCGGCAACATGCCGGCGATCGGCGAGACCATCGCCGGTTCGGGATTCGCGATGGGGCCCGGCGGCAAGGGATCCAACCAGGCTGTCGCGGCCGCGCGGGCCGGCGCCGGCGTGAGCTTCATCTCGCGGATCGGCAGCGACGCCTTCGGCGAGCTTGCGATCAAGACCTGGGAGGCAGAGGGAATCCGGCCGCGCGTGGCCAGGACGGCGGAGGCGCCGACCGGAGCGGCGTTCATCTATGTCCACGAGACGCGCGGCGACAACGCCATCATCGTGGTGCCGGGTGCAGCGGGTGGTATCGGTCCGACCGATGTCGACGCGGTGGCGGACGCGATCCGCGACTCCAGCGTGTTCGTGACGCAGCTCGAGCAGCCCGTCGATGCGGCGCGGCGCGGGCTCGAGATCGCGCGCGCCGCCGGCAGCATCACGGTGTTCAATCCGGCGCCGGCGATCCAATTCGACGATGGCCTGTTTGCGCTGTGCGATTATGTCGTTCCCAACGAGACCGAGGCCGAAGCGCTGACCGGGATCGCGGTGGGTGACCTCGCCGGCGCCCGCCGTGCCGGCGACGCCCTGTTGGCCAAAGGCGCCGGGACGGCGCTGATCACCCTCGGCGAGCGCGGCGCGTTATTCCATGCGCGGGATCGCTCGTTGCACGTGCCGCCCTTCGCGGCCGGCAAAGTCGTCGAAACCACCGGCGCGGGCGACGCATTCGTCGGCGGCTTCGCGGCGGCGCTCGCGGACGGCGTCGATCCGCTCGAGGCTGCGCGGTTCGGTTCGGCCACGGCGGGAATCTCGGTGACCCGGCCGGGCACCGCGCCCGCGATGCCGCGGCGCGCGGAGATCGAGGCGCTGCTGAGGGGATGATGCTGCGATGATGCGGAATGATCCGATCAAGCATGTCTTCATCTGGCCGGCGGTGCTCGTCGTGCTGGCGATCTCGATCTTTCCGCTGATCTATTCGCTGACCACGAGCTTCCTCAGCTACCGCCTGATTCCGCCGATCCCGCCGCGCGTCGTGTGGCTCGGCAATTATGCGACGTTGTTGCAGGAGCCGCGGTTCTGGAATGCACTCTTCACCACGACGCTGATTGCGCTCGTCGCGGTCGGGCTGCAATACGCGATCGGGTTCGGCGTCGCGCTGGCGCTGAACGCGCGTGTGCCGGGCGAACGGCTGTTCCGTGTGGCCCTGCTGCTGCCGATGCTGCTGGCGCCCGTCGCGGTCGCGCTGGTGGCGCGCATGATCTTCAATCCGACGATGGGACCGCTCAATCAGTTCCTGTCGAAGTTCGGCCTGGTGAACCTGCCGTTCCTGACCAATGGACATTGGGCACTCGCCTGTATCATCGCGGTCGAGGTCTGGCAGTGGACCCCGTTCGTCATCCTGATGATGCTGGCCGGGCTGCAGACGCTTCCCGAAGATGTCTACGAGGCCGCCGAGCTCGAGAATGCCAGCGCCTGGCAGCAGTTCTGGGGCATCACCTTTCCGATGATGCTGCCGATCTCGGCCGCCGTCGTCTTCATCCGTCTGATCGAGAGCTACAAGATCATGGACACGGTGTTCGTGATGACGGGCGGCGGGCCGGGCGTGGACACCGAGACGCTGACGCTGTTCGCCTATCAGGAAGGTTTCAAGAAGTTCAATCTTGGCTACACATCGGCGCTCAGCTTCCTGTTCCTGATCGCGATCACGATCATCGGCGTGACTTACCTGGCGCTGCTGCGGCCGCATCTGGAGAAGCGCCGATGAGCGGGCAGGGCTTGACGGGACTGTCGCCATGGAGCCGCCGCCTGGTCGCGGCCGGTGTTCTCATCTGGTGCATGATCACGGTGTTTCCGCTCTATTGGGTGGTGGTGACCGCCTTCAAGACGCCGCCCGGCGTCGTCGGCGGACCTACCTATCTGCCGTTCATCGACTTCACGCCGACCTTGCAGCCCTTCATCGATCTCTATCAGGGCATCCGCGGCGAGTTCTTCCGGACCTTCCTGAACTCGACCATCGTTGGCTTGTCCGCGGCGGCCATCGCCACGGCGATCGGCGCGATGGCGGCCTATGCGCTGGTGCGCTTCGAATTCAAGGTCCGCTTCGGCGCGGGCCTCGTGTTCTTCCTGCTCGCGCTCGGCGGCTACCTGCTGTTCAACACGACGTTCGGGTTCACCCGCCCGCAAGCCCTGTTGCTGGCCTTTCCGATCGCGCTGATCGTGGCCGTCGCCGCCAACCGCCTGCCGTTGCCGGGACCGATCCTCGGCAATGAGGACATCCTGTTCTGGTTCGTCAGCCAGCGCATGTTCCCGCCTATCGTCACTGCCTTCGCGCTGTATCTGCTCTACAGCGAGATCGGCCGGCTCGGCTTCCAGCTGATCGACAGTTTTGTCGGCCTGACGCTGTGCTACGTCGCCTTCTCGCTGCCGATCGTGGTCTGGCTGATGCGTGACTTCTTCGAGGCGATCCCGATCGAGGTCGAGGAGGCGGCGATGGTCGACAATGTGCCGAGCTGGCGCATCTTCCTCGGCATCGTGGTGCCGATGTCGATGAACGGACTGCTGGCGACGTTCATGATCACGCTGGCCTTCGTCTGGAACGAGTTTCTGTTCGCGCTGTTCCTGACCAATTCCAGATGGCAGACGCTGCCGATCCTGGTGGCGGGACAGAACAGCCAGCGCGGCGACGAATGGTGGGCGATATCGGCTGCGGCGCTCGTCGCCATCGTTCCCATGATGATCATGGCGGGCCTGCTCAGCCGGATGATGCGGTCGGGCCTGCTGCTCGGGGCCATCAAATAGCAAAAAACCTTGTAGGGAGGACTAGACGATGTTGCGACGGACGTTCCTGATGCTGACCACCTCGCTCGCGATGGCTTGTGCCGCGAGCCAGGCGAATGCTGCCTGCAGTCCGGACTATACCGGCGTCACCCTGACGGTGGCGTCGCAGACCGGGCCGTATATCGCCTCCGCGCTCAAGCTCGGCGCGGACGAATGGGCCAAGAAGACCTGCGGCAAGGTCAATGTCGTCGAATTCCCGTGGTCCGAGCTCTATCCGAAGATCGCGACATCGCTGACGGCGTCGGACGCGACGTTCGACCTCGTCAGCTTCGCGCCGGCCTGGCTGCCGGACTTTGTGCCCTATCTCAGCGAGATGCCGAAGGAGATGCAGTCCGGCAAGGACTGGGACGATATCGAGCCGGCCTATCGCGAACGGCTGATGGTGTGGGAAGGCAAGATCTACTCGCAGTCGATGGATGGTGACGTCCACACCTATACCTACCGCACCGACCTGTTCAGCGATCCCAAGGAGAAGGACGCGTTCAAGGCCAAATACGGCTACGACCTCGCACCGCCGAAGACCTGGAAGCAGTATCTCGACATTGCCGAGTTCTTCCAGCGGCCAGACAAGGGGCTGTGGGGAACGGCGGAAGCCTTCCGCCGCGGCGGTCAGCAGTTCTGGTTCTTCTTCAGCCATGCGGCGGCCTACACCAACAATCCGAACTATCCGGGCGCGATGTTCTTCGACCCCGAGACGATGGACGCACAGATCAACAACCCGGGATGGGTGAAGGGGCTCGAGGAATACATCAGGGCATCGAAGCTCGGGCCGCCCAACGCGCTGAATTTCTCGTTCGGCGAGGTGAACGCGGCCGTGGCCGGCGGCCAGGTTGCGGAATCGATCGGCTGGGGCGACACCGGTGTCATCGCCGCCGACCCGAAGCAGTCGAAGATCTCGGGCAAGGTTGGTTCGGCGATGCTGCCCGGTTCGGACCAGATCTGGAACGCCAAGACCAAGAAGTGGGACAAGTTCCCGAGCGTGCTTCCGGGCCCGTTCATGGCATTCGGCGGCTGGCAGATCGCGGTGCCGAAGGCCGGCAAGAACCAGAAGGCGGCGTGGGATTTCGTCAAGACGCTGACAAGTCCTGAAGTGTCGGGCCAGGCGGCGATCACCGGCGGCAGCGGTGTCAATCCCTATCGCAAATCGCACACCGCCAATCTGCAACTGTGGAGCAAGATCTTCTCGCCGGAAGAGGCCAAGGAATATCTCGGCGCGCAATCGGACTCCATCAATGCCAAGAACGTCGCGCTCGACATGCGTCTGCCCGGCTACTTCTCTTATACCGAGGTGGTGGAGATCGAGCTCGGCAAGGCGCTGGCCGGCCAGACCACGCCGCAGGCGGCGCTCGACGCGATGGCCAAGGAGTGGAATCGGCTGACCGACGAGTTCGGCCGGGCCAAGCAGCTCGCGGCCTATCGCGCGGCGATGGGCCTTCCGCCGAAGAACTAGCTTTCCAGTGAGAGGTCCCGGATGATGCGCGAGCATCGTCCGGGACTTGACTTGCCGTCGACGAAGGGGCGGAAAAGGATTCCATGGCGCACGTCGAGATCGAGAACGTCAGCAAGGCATACGGGCCCTACAAGATCATTGAAGGGCTCGACCTCAACGTGGCCGACGAGGAGTTTGTCGTGCTTGTCGGCCCGTCCGGCTGCGGCAAGACGACGACGTTGCGCATGATCGCGGGACTGGAGGCGGTGACGAGCGGAACTATCCGCATCGGCAATCGCGACGTGACGCAATTGCGTCCCGGCTTGCGCAATTGCGCGATGGTGTTCCAGAACTACGCGCTCTACCCGCATATGACGGTCGCAGAGAACATCGGCTACGGCATGAAGGTGCGGGGCGAATCGCGCGCCAGCATCGAGAAGGCCGTCAATGACGTGGCGCGCGTGCTTGACCTCGAACAATATCTGCAGCGCCGGCCCAAGCAGCTCTCGGGCGGGCAGCGCCAGCGCGTGGCGATCGGCCGTGCCATTGTGCGCAGCCCGGATGTATTTCTGTTCGACGAGCCATTGTCCAATCTCGACGCCAAGCTCCGCATCGAGATGCGGACCGAGATCAAGGCGCTGCACCGCCGTCTCGCCAAGACGATCGTCTATGTCACGCACGACCAGGTCGAAGCCATGACCATGGCCGACCGTGTCGTGGTGATGAACCGCGGCCGCATCGAACAGGCGGCCGATCCGATCACGATCTACGAGAAGCCCAGCAATCTCTTCGTCGCCGGCTTCATGGGCGCGCCCAGCATGAATTTCATCCACGGCGAGATCGTCGCGCGCGACGGCGCGCTCACCTTCACCGAGCCGTCGGGCACGGCGTTGAGAGTGCCGAAGTCACGCGAGGCGGCCTATGCCGGCAGCGTCGGCAAGCCCGTGGTGCTCGGCGTCAGGCCCGACCATGTGTTGCGGCAAGACGAGCCGGCGGGCTCTTCCGTCCGGATCCTTGTGAAAGACGTGGAGCCGCTCGGGCCGCACACGCTGGTGATCGGGACCGTCGGCCCATTCGCGTTCACGGCGCAAATGCCGGTCGGCGTCGCCGCGGAACCGGATCATGTCATCGACGTCGCGCTCGATCTTGAGCGAACGCACTTGTTCGACAAGGCGTCTGGGACGGCTATTTGCTGATCCGCCGCAGCCTGGCCCGACAACCGCCTGCCTAGCTTAAGAACCCTCGCGCGCGCCGGACCGTGTCGGACGGATACAGGCCGAAGGCCGAGCGGTACACCGCAGCGAAACGGCCCATATGCGTAAAGCCCCACTTCAGGGCAACTTCGCTGACCGGAAGCATGTTCTCCGGTCGCGACAGCTCATCGTGGATTGCCTCAAGCCGAATTTGCCGCAAATAGGCGACCGGCGTCGTGCCGTGGATTTTGCGGAAGCCCAATTGCAGCAACCGGCTGCTGACCCCAACCGTTGCGGCAATATCCGATATCGTCAGCGGCAGATGCGGATTGGCCCGCATATACTCGACCGCACGCCGAATGTAGCGCGGCGGCGCATCCAGCGGGTGGCGGCTCAACCGGTCGGTCAACCGATGGGGAACGTTCTCAAGGATGAGCTGTATCGCTGCTTCCGATAGCAGCGCGCTGGCTTTCGGAGAGCGTACCAGGATCCCGTCATACAAACCGGTGGTGCTCGTGCGGACAAGCTGAAGGAGGGTCTGTCCAATGCCGGTAGACAAGTCGACGATCGGCGTCAGATTGAGATCTTCCAGCGCCGTGCTCCCGAACGTCGCAGACAGCACCTTTGTAACTACGCCCGTATGCAAGGTGAGCGTGACGCTTGAGTATCGTCCATCGACCGCTTCGACCCGCTGCGCTTGCATCGTCGGGAGGGGCACGATGGCGATCTCGGAGGGGGTCCGCTGGATGCTCTTTCCTGCAATGAGCATTTCGGCCCGGCCGGCATTCAGCAGGCTTATCGCGAGCTCTCCGGCAGAATTCTCGTATGAATAGCGCCAATCCCAACCGGCCGACAGATCGGCCCGTACGACGTCAATTTCCGCGCCGATGGCTATATCCGCATGCCAGCGAAACGATTCGTCAGATCGCGGCGAGGAATGCGCATTGATCCCGTGGGGGTGGAGCAATTCAAGGAGTTCTTCAAACGAAGATCCCGATCGCGCGGGAGGTGCAGCGAGTACGTCTTCGACCATCAAATCCCAACCATCGGATGATTGCTGTTTCGCGGATTGCCCGATCCATCAGACCGGCTTTCCGCTGTTCAGGGGCGTCCGCCCGCACGCATAGACCGCATCACCACACTAGCACAGCTTTGGTGATTTCAGGTCGCGTGCCCTTTCTCACAATTTCTTCAATATCCGAATAGCGAACAGAATATCCAGATCGCGCAATCGAGCCGCGAAAGCTAGCATTTGATCTAATCCGCTCGCCTGCATCAAGCGAACGTTCCGATTCAATCCGCCGCGCCGACGTCCGAGAGCACCAGCGGATGCACAGCATTCGCGATCGACTGTCCTAGCCACAATCCGAACGCCTCCATCCGGAATGCGACGTCGTCCATGGACTCGTAGCCCATTTGGCCTAAATCGTCACGACCAACTCAAACGGGTTATGAAAGCATGCTTACAAGGATTACTTGCGTACTCGCGCTTACAGTTCTTTCGTCCATGCCTGCGCTGGCCGATGGTTGCGCAGATCACGTCCAGAGCACCGGCGTTCCCATGGTAACGGGCATGACGCACAAGACCTGGATGATCTTCCCGTCGGTCAATCCCGGTGCCGCCCTCGACAAGGTGTCCCGCGCCGTTCTGGCGGAGGGTTTTGTCGGTGTGAACGTCGACAAGAAACTCGGCACGCTGACCACCCAACAGGAGACCACCGGATCCGGCCGGCCACAAACGTTGCAGGTCGTCGTCCGCAAGGACGGCAAGGGTAGCCGCGTCGATGCGACCTTCAGCTTGCCGCCGGGACAGTTGGCTCCAGGTGTCGGCGATAACCTCTGCCGCGTCGTGAACGCAGCCGGCCAATGAGCTCCATCCATCTGTGAAGCAGGCTGACGCGCGAATTGTAACCGGCCGCGCGTGTCCGGGTGTCGTCCGGTCCGGGACCAGGCGAGCCCATCCATGTCGAGGGAATCGGGACGCAGGTGCCGGCCTGCGCCCACAGCAATGAAGCAGGAGATCTGATGCGTAGGGCTCGCTTTGCGAAAGTTGTTTTGATGGCCGCCACCGGTGCCATGGTGTTTTCGGCCTCCGCCATTTCGGCTCCGTTGCAGCACGGTGCCGGCATTGCGGCGGCAGTGCCGTCGTTGACCGAGAAGGTCTGGTGCCGTTACGGGCAGTGCTATGACAATGGCGGCGGCGCTGCCGTCGGTGGACTGGTCGGTGGCCTCATCGGCGGCGTCATCGCGGCCGGCGCAGCCAACGCGGCCGCGCAGCAGGAAGCTGCCGCCGCCCAGCAGCACGCGGCGTCCTGCGCCCAGCGCTATCGCTCGTACGATGCGGCGTCGAATACGTTCCAGGCAAAGGACGGCCGACGGTATCCCTGCCAGTGAGACTGCAGCAGGCTTGCGGCACCGGAACGGGGAAGTGAAACCGCCGCTCCAGGCGATAATCCTCGGCGCCGAGCTGAGCACGAATGGAGCTCCGGCCAGTGAGCCGGAGCAGGCGTTCGAGCGCCCCAGGAGCCGCAACGTGGCTTCTGGCGGCGAATTGGCCAGGACCTTTGACTGAACGGGTTCCCGCGCTGCGCCTGGATGCGCGGATCGAGGGAATTTGTCGGGAATCGCAGAGCGGGCGGCCCACGGCGGCTTCTGACGCGATCGTTTTCTATGCTATCACGCGATCCGTCGAAACTGCGCTCGTGGCAGGATCTGCCCGAACCTTACGAATCCGGATCTCGATGATGCTGTCGCTTCCCAAGACCAAAATACGCGTGCTGCTGCTGGAGGGCGTGAACGAATCCGCGGCCCGGATGTTCGAGGCGAACGGCTATACCGAGCTGCAACGCCTGCCCAAGGCGCTGGGTCCGAAAGAACTCCGGCAGGCGCTGTCGGGTATCCATATGCTGGGAATTCGCTCGCGAACCCAGTTGACCGCGGAGATCCTCGAGGCTGCCGACCGATTGCTCGTTGTCGGCTGCTTTTCAGTCGGCACCAATCAGGTCGATCTCGACGCCGCGCGGAAGCTCGGAATCCCCGTCTTCAACGCGCCATACTCCAACACCCGCAGTGTGGCGGAGCTGACCATCGCCGAGATCGTGATGCTGTTCCGCCGGATCTTTCCGCGTTCGGTCTCCGCACATGCCGGCGGCTGGGACAAGTCCGCCGAAGGCAGCCGCGAGGTTCGCGGCAAGACGCTCGGCATCGTCGGCTACGGCAACATCGGCTCGCAGCTGTCGAACCTGGCCGAAGCCATGGGCATGCGCGTGGTCTATTTTGATCAGACCGACAAGCTCCGCCATGGCAATACCGAGCCCGCCGAATCGCTCGACGCGTTGCTCGCAGCCAGCGACGTCGTATCGCTGCATGTGCCGGAGACGCCGGCCACCGCCAACATGATCGGCGCGGCCCAGCTCCAGCTGATGAAGCCTGAGGCCTATCTGATCAACAACTCGCGCGGCACCGTGGTCGATCTCGATGCGCTGGCGAGCGCCCTGCGTGAGGGCCGGCTGGCGGGTGCCGCCGTCGACGTGTTTCCTGTCGAGCCGGTGTCGAACGAGGCGCGCTTTGTCTCGCCGCTGCAAGGTCTCCCTAACGTCATCCTCACGCCGCATGTCGGCGGTTCGACGGAAGAGGCGCAGGATCGCATCGGCGGCGAGGTTGCACGCAAGCTGATCGATTATTCCGATGTCGGGTCGACCTTCGGCGCGGTCAATTTTCCGCAGGTGCAATTGCCGGCGCGCCCGACCGGCACCCGTTTCATCCATGTTCACCGCAACGTTCCCGGCGTCATGCGCCAGGTCAACGACGCGGTCTCCCGGCACGGGATCAACATCCTGGCGCAATATCTGCAGACCGATCCGGAAGTCGGCTATGTCGTGCTCGAGACCGACGTGGTTGGCGGCGAGGGTGAGGGGCTGTTGGCCGATTTGAAAGCCATTGACGGCACGATCCGCGTGCGGGTGCTGTACGACCAGAACCGGCCGCAGGGGTGATCGACTTCGTCAATCAGCCGAGAACCCGAACGGAACGCTCGAGGTCCTGAAATCGTCGGGAAGAATCTCGCGTCCGATCGGCGGCGCCGACCGTGCCGCGCATCTTGGGCGATGGCAGACCCGGCATGCGACGCCGATCGGCGTCGGCTCCTCGGCGTTCGGCCCCTGTCCGTCGCGCGTGTAGATGAGCTGGCCGGCATGTTCGGCGGCGCAGCCGATCGCGATCGCCCGCTCGACGCGGATGGCGCCGAACGCGCCGCCGCCGGCGGTCACGGTGCGGGCGATCGAAAAGAACCGCTGTCCATCGGGCAATTCCAGCCATTGCGTGACGATCTGGCGCGGCGTCTTGAAAATATCGTGCACTGACCACAGCGGACATGCGCCGCCGTGCTTTGCAAAGGGGAAGCCGGCACCGTCAAGCAGCTTGGAAATGTTGCCGGCCGGATCGACCCGGATCAGGAAGAACGGGACCTTCTCGAGTCCCGGCCGTTGCAAGGTCGTGACGCGGTGCGCGATCTGCTCGAAGCTGGTGCCGAATTGACGCGCCAGCGCTTCCAGATCGTAGCGGCGCGCCTCGACCGCTTTCGCGAACACGGAATACGGCATGATGAGTGCGGCCGCGGCATAGGCCGCAAGGGCGCGGCGGGCCAGCAGCTCGGCGCTTTTGGTCGTAAACTTGCCGGCTTCGACGGCGGCGCCGATCTCGTTTTCCAGTTCCAGATAGGCAAGTTGCTTGGCCAGCTGAAAATTCAGGCCCGCGGTATCGAGCGAGTCCTCGAGCAGCAATTGTCTGCGATGCAGGTCCAGTCGCCTGATCGAACCCAGCATGACGTTCGGCGGCAGATAGCGGACCTGGAGTTTATGCCGCTCCCGAAGCCGCTCGATGAATCCGGCCGGCCCGGCAGGTTCGTGGACGAGCCGCTCGGCGGCATCGTCGAGGCTGGCAAAATTGTTGCGGCGCGCGGCGAGAAAACGTCGGACCTCCGCAACGGGATCGTTGGCGTCAAAGTTCTCCTGACCCGGTGAAGCGATCGCCAGGTCCGGAGCTCGTCGCTCTGCAAGCGCCAGCTGCTCTTCGCGATAGGCGGTGTAGAGGCGCAGGAACGCCTCGGTCATTCCGGGATAGCTGACCGCGAGGTCGCTGACCTCGAGCGCGGGGATGTCGATGTCGGCAAACATCGGTTCCTTCAGGACGGACTGCATGCGGGCGGTGTGATCGGCACCGCCATCGCCGGCGAGATCGGCCAGATCGATCTTGTAGGTGCGGGCGAGCCGCAGCAGCATGTCGGCCGTCACCGGGCGCTGGTTACGTTCCAGCAGCGCCACATAGGGGGCCGAGATTTCGAGATCGGCGGCCATGTCGGCCTGGGTCAGCCCGAGGTCGCGCCGCAGCCGGCGCAGTCGCGGACCCATGAAAACGGAACGGGCGCTTGAGGTTACCATCGCCATATCCAAGATTTGTAAGATTCTTACAACAATACATCAGTTTCTTGTAAGTTATGACAAGTTTTCCGCGCCAGGTCTAGCTCCCGATGACGCCGCGCGTCACAAACGGTGCAGTTATTTCGTCACCGAAGGGATCACGGACATGAACTTCCAACCGCGCGGGATCAGCGACCGGGCCATCCAGGGACCGGCTTCGTATCAGAGCGAGATCGAGGCGGCCGAAGCGCTGCTCAAGAACAAGGACACCTGGAACGGCGTCACCGCCGAAGCCGTGGCGCGGATGCGCCTGCAGAACCGCTTCAAGACCGGTCTGGATGTCGCCCGTTACACGGCTGCGCTGATGCGCGCCGACATGGCGGCCTATGACGCCGATAGCACCAAGTACACCCAGTCGCTCGGCTGCTGGCACGGCTTCATCGCCCAGCAGAAGCTGATCTCGGTCAAGAAGCACTTCGGCAATACCGACCGCCGCTATCTGTATCTGTCCGGCTGGATGATCGCGGCGCTGCGCTCCGAGTTCGGCCCGCTGCCGGACCAGTCGATGCATGAGAAGACCTCGGTGCCGGCCCTGATCGAGGAGCTCTACACCTTCCTGCGTCAGGCGGATTCGCGTGAGCTGAACGACATCTTCCGTGCGCTCGATGCGGCCCGCAAGGAAGGCGACAAGGCCAAGGAAAAGGCGCTGATCGAGAAGATCGACAACTTCCAGACCCACGTCGTGCCCGTCATCGCCGACATCGACGCCGGCTTCGGCAATGCCGAGGCGACCTATCTGCTTGCCAAGAAGATGATCGAGGCGGGCGCCTGCGCGCTGCAGATCGAGAACCAGGTCTCCGACGAGAAGCAGTGCGGCCACCAGGACGGCAAGGTGACCGTGCCGCACGAGGTGTTCATCGCGAAGATCCGCGCCTGCCGCCATGCGTTCCTCGAGCTCGGCGTCGAAGACGGCATCATCGTGACCCGTACCGACTCGCTCGGCGCCGGCCTGACCCAGCAGATCGCCGTGAGCCATAAGCCCGGCGACCTCGGCGATCAGTACAACAGCTTCCTCGACTGCGAGGAAGTGACGGCGGCCAATGCGCGCAACGGCGACGTCATCATCAACCAGAACGGCAAGATGATGCGTCCGAAGCGTCTGCCCAGCAACCTCTACCAGTTCCGTCCCGGCACCGGTGCGGATCGCTGCGTGCTCGACTGCATCACCTCGCTGCAGAACGGCGCCGACCTCTTGTGGATCGAGACCGAGAAGCCGCATATCGAGCAGATCGCCTCGATGGTCGATCGCATCCGCAAGGTCATTCCGAACGCGAAGCTGGCGTACAACAACTCGCCGTCGTTCAACTGGACGATCAACTTCCGTTGGCAGGTCTATGACGCGATGAAGGATGCCGGCAAGGATGTCAGCAAGTACAACCGTGCCGAGCTGATGAAGCCGGAATACGACGAGACGCCGCTGGCGATCGAAGCCGACGAGCGCATCCGTACCTTCCAGGCGGATTCGGCCAAGCGCGCCGGCATCTTCCACCATCTGATCACGTTGCCGACCTATCACACGGCGGCGCTGTCGACCGACAATCTCGCGAAGGAGTATTTCGGCGAGCAGGGCATGCTTGGCTACGTCAAGAACGTGCAGCGCGCGGAGATCCGCCAGGGCATCGCCTGCGCCAAGCATCAGAACATGGCGGGCTCCGACATCGGCGACGATCACAAGGAGTACTTCGCCGGTGAGGCTGCCCTCAAGGCGGGCGGCGCCCACAACACGATGAACCAGTTCGGCTAATCGATCGAACGGATCATTCGACTATCGGCTGGACGGTCTGGCGCGCGAGCAGCCTGGCCTGTCCGCCGGCGGCGGGGCGATTTTCGACCACGGTGACGCGGTCGAGATCGCCCCGTAACGTTTTTGGCCACGATCCCCTCAAGCCCGCCCACTTGCAGAGGTTCGCACGTTCCACGCGCGTGTGGTAATGCGTCGCTGCGATCTTGAGGGCATGCCACGCGATGAGTGTCGGGCACTACGCATCCGCTGTCACCAGCTCCGCCGTGATGGAACGGCTGAAGCCGTTCGATCCCCGTATCGTCGGAACGCTGCCGCTCGGCCTCGCCGTGCCCGGCAGCGACATCGATATCGTCTGCCATGCGTCCGACCCGAACGCATTCGCGGACAACGTTTGGGCGCACTACCAAGCGTGCGATGATTTCGTCCTCTTCCGGTGGACCTCGAGGACGCGGCCGGTGATTGCCCGCTTTGTGTGCGACGGCTGGCCGTTCGAACTGTTCGGTGATCAACGCCCGGTGGAGCAGCAACGAGGCTGGATCCACTTCGAGGTCGAACGGCGGCTGCTTGCACTTGATGATGGACGGCTGCGGCGAGCCGTCAGCGAATTGAGGGCAGGCGGTCTCAAGACCGAGCCTGCGTTCGCTACCGTGCTCGGGATATCGGGCGATCCCTATCGTGGATTGCTTGAGCTCGCGGCCGAACCGGACGCCGAGTTACATGCCCGGCTCGCGGCGTGCGATTTCGGCTGATCGCCAAATTGATGAAACGGCTTCATTCGCCCGGAACGAGGTGGCCGACCGGCGGCCGCGCCAAGCGCCGGTGCCTGCGACGGGACAGATAAAGCAGCAGGCCGGTCACGGCGAACAGCGGCATCATGGCGGCGGCCAGCATGAAGGCGAGCTTGCCGGGCCATCCCAGGATGGCGCCGCGGTGGATGTCGAGCACGCTGGCGAGGACGCGTTCGCCAAACGTCTTGTCGTCGTAGCGATCCGATGAGATGACACGGCCGGTGAGGGCATCGATGCGGAATTCGTCACGCACCGCCTCGCGCGACGAGTCTCGCGGCCAGGACCGCACGCGCACGGCCGTGCCCGCGCCGGCCGGCAGCGTCATGAGGACCCTTCCGTAACCGTCATTCTCCTGCTGCAGGAACGCCGACCAGACGTGATCGAAGGCAAGCGGCTTTGCCTCAGCCTTCGCTTCAGACTTCGTTTCAGCCTTGGCTTCACTCTTGCTTTCGGCAGCCGCCGCGCCGCGCGGGGACTTTGATGACATCGCCGCGGCCGTGGCCTGAGGCCGCGCGAACAGCCAGTTGGCGCCGGCCTTGTACCATTCGAACGAATACCACAGGCCGGTCAGCGTCATCACCAGATAGACCGGCAGCACCCAGGTCCCGATCACGGCGTGCAGCGAGCGATGCAGGCCGCGGCCGCGCAGTCCGAGATTCGGCTTCAGCCACATCTTCACGCTACGCGCACGACGCGGCCAGCGCAGCACGAGGCCGGTGATCAGCATCACGATCAGGCAGATCGCGGCGGTACCGGTGATCTTGCGCCCGATGCCATTGCCGTCGCCCGGCAACAGCAGCCAGCGATGCAGCTTGCGGACGGTTGCGAAAAAGTCCTCGCAGCGCGGCGAGCCGAGCACGTGCCCGTCATAGGGGTCGACATAGACCGAGGACGGCCGCGTGCCGCCTTCGCTGCGAGCGAAACGGATGCGGGCCGCGGCCGATGGATCGCTGGCCATCGTCACGGCCGAGACCTTGCCGAAATCGCCCGCCGCTGCCAGCCGCGCGATCAACTCGTCCGGCGTGAGCCGCCGGGCCGCGCTGGCCTCGACGCGCATCATCTGACTGTTCAGGCTGGCCTCGATCTCGTCCTCAAAGGCCATCGTCGCGCCGGTGAGGCCGACCACGGCCCACAGCAGCGCCAGCACAAGGCCGACCAGGGAATGGACCTGCAGCAGTGCAGCCTTGATCGGGCGCCGAACATCACTCATCAGAATTTCACCGTCGCCGAGAGCGAGAAGCGCCGCGCGTCGCCCATCGCGACCGTCAGGATGCTGTTGGCTGAAGGGTAGTAGACCGTGTCGAACAGGTTCTTGACGTTGAACTGGTAGATTACCGGGAACGACTGGACCTTGGTCTCGTAGGTCGCAAACACGTCCGCGACCGTGTAGGCCGGCAGCACGAAGCTGTTCGCGGCATCGCCGGGCCGGTCGCCGACATAGCGCGCGCCGCCGCCGAGGCGAAGCCGGCCGGGCAGGGTGGTGCCGAAATCATAGACGAGGTAGAGCGATGCGGTGTTCAGCGCGACATTCTGCAGGGCGTTGCCGGCGAGCGTCGGATCCTCGGTGACCCGCGCATCGGTATAGCCGTAGCTGCCGATCATGCTCCAGTTGTCAGTCAGCCTGCCGGTGACGTCGAGTTCGACGCCGCGCGAGCGAACCTTGCCTGCCGTACGGTACTCGACGATGCCAGTCGTGGAGTTGAGCTGCGAAACCAGAACGTTCTTCTTGTCGATGTCGTAGAGCGCAAGCGTGCCGGAGATCCGTTTGTTGAAGTCGAACTTGACGCCGGTCTCCCACTGGGTGCCCTCTTCGGGCGCGATGTTGGAGCCGATTACGACGCCGCCGGTAAGCGGCGCGATGGTCGAGGTGGGCTTCAGCGATTGCGTGTAGCTCGCATAGAGCGAGACCTGGTCGGTGAGCTTGAAGATGGCGCCGCCGAGCGGCAGCACCTTGTCGGCCGAGACATTGGTATTGGTGACGAACGGGCGGCCCTTGCCGGCGAGCTGGTCGTAATCCATGTAGCGCATGCCGCCGACCAGCGCGAAACGCTCGGTCAGATGCAGCGTGTCCTGGAAGAACAGCGACCACTGGCCGAGCTTGTCGGTCTGCGCGCTGTCGGCGGCGGACACCGTCGTCCCCGGCGTGATCAGCCCATAGACCGGATTGTAGAAGTTGAAGCTCGGGGTCGCCTGCCGGATCAGGTTGTCGCGATAGATCGTGCGGTACTGGCCGTCGCCGCCGAACAGCACTTCGTTGCGCATATCGCCGAGCCAGACATTGCCCTGCAAATAGGAGGTGCCGTAGCTGGCATTGCTGAGCGAGCCCCACGTGCCGTCATTGCTGCGGGTCTCGACGCCGGTCTTGGCGTTGACGCCGGTGATGCGGAACTGGTTGGCGCTGAAGGTTTCGGTGTTGTAGCTGTAGGCCGCGAACAGCTTCCAGTCTTGGTTCAATCGGTGCTCGACCGACGCCTGCATCAGGTCGGAGGCGCCCCACATGTTGTTGAAGGGCTCGTCGAGCCGCCGCGTCGCGGGGATCGCCAGCGGCGCCTTGGTCGCGGAATCGAATGCGGTGCCGCGGTCGAACGGCGTGATGAATTCGCGGTGCTCATAGTTGAGCTGGACGGTGGTGTTTTCGCCGTACCAGGCCAGCGACGGTGCGACCAGCATTTCGCGATGGCGCCCGAAATTGCGCCAGTAGTCCTCGCTCACGCCATAACCGATGAAGCGATAGGCGAGGCCGCGATCGCCGATCGGGCCGGTGATGTCGATGGTGCCGTCGGCTCCGGTCCTGGAGTTGGCGTAAGTCGAGCCGAGCAGGGTCACCGAACCATGCTGGTAGAGCTCGGGGCGCTTGCTGATCGTGTTGACGATGCCGCCGGGATCCATGATGCCATAGAGCAGCGACGCCGGGCCCTTCAGCACCTCGACGCTTTCGACCGCGGCGTTGAGGCTGCGGCCCTCCACCAGCGGCATGCCGTTGCGCATGATCGAGCCGTCGCGGTTGTCGCCGAAGCCACGGCGCATCACCGCATCCTGGGTGCCGGCCAGCGTATTGGCCTGGGTGACGCCGCTGACATTGGCCAGCGCGTCATCGAGGTTGCGCGGCAGCTGATCCTTCAGCACCTGCTCGGGCACGACGTTCACCGTCTGCGAGGTGTCGAGCGGTGAGGCGCCGCTGCGCAGCGTGGTTGAGCTTGGCATCGCGCGATAGTGCAGCTTGGCTTCGTTCAGCACAGCGGCGCTGGCTGCCGCGCGCTCCGACGGTGTCGGCGGCGCCGGTTGGACATTCCGGCTGCGCTGCCGTGCCGCGGCGGCCGCCTGCGTCCGCTGCGCCGGCTTTGCCGCGGCGGCCGCCGGCTTGCGCTTTTGCGTCGGCTGGTCGACCGAAACAGGCGGCAACGGGACGCTCGATTGGGCGTTCGCTGGCGTTGCTGCGGAGGCGACATCGGCGAGCAGGAATGCTGCGCCGATCAGCAGATGGGTGCGGCCCTTGTCAGCGGCATTTCGACGGTCGCCGACAACCCGGCCACCAGCATTCGCAGGCACTCTTGGACTTCCGATTCACGCGCACTTGGTCACGCCGCGCCTCTAGCAGTCGGCGCGCGTGAAAAGAACCGGAGCAAACTTGAATCTCTCTAACCGGAATGGATTTGAATCGTTCTAAGACGCGACAGGGCCCGCGCGTGTGCGCGAGCCCTGAACCCTGTAACTTGCTTGTCGCGTCTGCGCGTCAAATGGCCGTGCCATCGTTGCCCGAGGCTGCAGCCGTCGTCCTGTCACATCTCAGGTGTATGGTTCGCCGTATGCCGCGCGATGTCCTCACGACATCGCCAGGCTGACCGGTGCAGAGCCGACCATTCCGGTGCTGACGCCGTCGCGGGCCATCGATTCGATCGTGCCCCAGTTCTCGCGAAAGATCCGCGCCGCCTCATTGGCGCTTTCCGCCTGGATCGTCAGACTGCACGCGCGCCTCGTGCCGTTGCTGGCGAGCTGGAAGTAGAGAACATATCCAGACGATTCCGCACTCCGTGCGGCCAGCGGTGCATGCTGCATGTAGGTTTTCCCCAAAGTGTTTTTGTTGCGCCACCCGCGGGCAGGATTTGACAGGGATGCGGCACAGTCGTGGTCGCGATCGAGCTAAGCTGAACGTTTGTTCATTTTGTTGGCCGGTGTTGCCAGGATTCAACACCGGATGGAACTTGCTGTAGCTCGTCACTGCAACTAAGCCGCGATCGCGGCATCAGCTCAACCGTCGTGGCGTCTACGCGTCGCCCTCTGGATGGACCATCAGCGTCTCTTGGATCGCGGTGGCGAGCATCGCGCCGTCACGGTCGTGGACGCGCGCGATCGACAGCCCGCGGCCGCCATCCGCGCATGGGCTCTCGGTTTCGACATGCATCCAGGCGTCAGGCGAAAATACGCGATGAAACCAGATGCAATGGTTGAGGCTCGACAGATAGAGCGGCGCACGCGCCTGCAAGGCGTCGAGATGGCCGCCGACGCTGGAGAAGTTGAGCCACCAGTCTGAGAGATAGGCGAACACCGCGGCCTGGGCGCGGGAAGCAGCGGTAAGCGGCTGCCTGGATCTGATCCAGAAGCGCAGGCGCGGCTCTGCCGTCGCGGCCGAGAGCTGACGTTCGATCTCGGGGATGCGGAAATCCATGCTGGGCTTGATGTGCTGGGAATAAGGACCGAGCGGTCGCAACTGCGCCATCAGCCCGTCGGGGATCATGGTCAGATCTGGCAGGCTTTCCGGATCCTCTGAGGGGGTGAACGGCGCTGCGTGCCGCGGACCCGGTTGCGCTGCGCAGAACGTGGCCTGCGCGCTCAGGACCGTGCGCCCGTTGCCCTGGCTGCCCACGACGTGGCGGGAGGAAAATCGCTTGCCGTCCTGCAGAACCTCCGCGTCAAACGTGATGCGCCTGACAGGATCGGCGCCGCGCAGGAACAGGAGCTGCAGCATCGCGGCGGGACGATCTTCGGGCGCGCTGAGGGTCGCGGCCATCATCGCCTGGCCAAGGATCTGGCCGCCATAGGACCGGCCATTGAGATTGCCGTCGCCGAAGCGGCTGCGATAGCGGAGCGGGGCGATCGTCTCGAGCGAGACCAGCGCCTCGGCTGCTCGGTTGTCCCATTGATCGCACGTGGATTCGCTGGCTTCCGCGACGCGCTTGCCTTGCCCGTCCATTCCGATCACATCGCCGGGAATTTCTGCGGGCCCGGATAGAGCGGATAGCCGGCGGCGACACCGTATTCGCTGATGCCAAATCCGGTCTCGTTGCCGCTCTCGAGCCGGACGACATGATCCGACAGCGTCCGTGCGATGGCGCGCGTCGCCGCATCGTCGAGGTTCCAGATGTCGTGCCCGGCATGGCTCTCGCCGCGGTCGTCGCCATGGGTCCAGCCTTGCAGGCCGCCATACATGCCGGCCTTCAGATAGAATCGCGTCGGCAGTCCATGCATCCTGACGCGGCGCGGCTCGCCGCGCTCGAACGCGAAGGTGAAGTCGGCCACAGCGATGGTCTGGCCGAGCGGATCGTCGGCCCATTCGATCGCGTGCTCGACCGAGGTGACTTCGCGATGCGACACCGATCCGTCGGTCTCGCGGCGGAACTCGGTGCCCGAGAGGTAATGCGGCTTACCCGGCGTGCGCTCCTTGATGAAGATCGACAGCGCCGACTGTTCGAACTGGAACATCGACCAGGTCCAGAAGAAATTGCGATGGGTCGCGACCGGCGGCCTGGTCTCGTCGGTGCGCATCTCGGAGCGCAGGCCCCAGGAGCGGTCGCGCTGCCCCCACCACAGCTCGGGCTCGATGTCGTAACGCTTGCCGTCGGCGACGATCCAGCCGCGCCAGCGGCCGAATTGCGAGACGCGCGCGAGGTCTTCCCCGACGACCCCGTTGCGCTCGCGAAAATTCTGCTTCTCCTGCGCCGCCGGAAAGCTCGCCTTGAATTCGAGCGCGAAGCTGATGCCGGACGGATTGTCGGCGAGCGAGATCCTATGCAGGCTGTTACCATCGACGATCTCGATCCTGAGCCCGCCGACTTCCGTCTCTAGCGGACGGGTCCCGAGCCGGCGCGAGGCACGGAAATTGTGCTGACGCCGGCCGATGGTGATGCCGGCAAAGCCGTCCATCACGTTACGGTTCGGGTAATAGCCGAGCCCGATGTCGATCAGCAGTTCGCTGCCGTCGATCGGATGCGCGGTGTACCAGTAGCGTTCGGTGAACCTGGCATCGCCGCCGCCTGCCTTGGCAAACGGCTGCGGCGTCTGGTGGCCGATGAGGTCGTCCTGGGCTGTCAGCATTGTTCTTGTCCTTGTGTTTGAGCCGGTTCGGTCGGATGGGTGGCGCGGGATCAGTCCTTGGCCGTGCCGGCGCCCACGATGTCGCCGAACAGCACCCAGGTCTTGCCGTCGAAGCGGGCGAAACGGCGCTCGGTGATCGCTGCGTAGTCCTGCGGCGTGGTCTGGATCGTGATGCCCGGGAGCAGCATCGGCAGCTCGATGCCGCTGAGGTTGGTGGCCTGCTTCAGCACGTTCTCGCGCGTGAGATTGTCGCCGCAGCGCTGCAGGATGATGGCGCCGAGCTGGGCCGTGGTGTAGCCGGTCACCGCGATCACGTCGTTCGGGTCCATCCCCGGCATATATTTCGCGGCGAAGGCGAGATAGTCGGTCATGCCCTTGTCACTGGCCCAGGCTGGATCGTTCGGAGTCTTGTAGGAGGTCGTCGTCAGGATGCCGGTTGAGGCCTCGATGCCCGCCGGCACCAGCACGCCGGCGATCGAATTCGCGGTCGAGCCGAGGAAGATCAGCGGCTTCCAGCCGAGCTCGTGGATCTTGCGGATTGCCATCGAGGCAAACTTGTTCTGCGCGGCGATCAGGATGGTGTCGGCGCCGGACGCCTTCAAATTCACGATCTGGGAATCGATCGTAGGTTCGGTCGACTGATACATCGCCTCCTTGACGATCATGGTGTCGGCCTTGGCGCCGAGCCCTTCCTTCAGGCCGAGCACAAAATCCTTGCCGATGTCGTCGGCCTGCAGCAGCACGCCGATCCTGGCATCCGGCTTCTCGCGCAGCACGTAGCGCGCGATGATTCGGGACTCGTTGACGTAAGTCGGCGAGTAGGGCGTCGTCCAGGGGAACTGCTTGGGATCGTTCCAGCGGGTGC
>NZ_JAQOSR010000087.1:0-36559 GCF_046718885.1 Bradyrhizobium sp. UFLA01-814
CCCTGGCGTTCGATCCCGCGCAGAACGCCTACGCGCCGGCGTCGACGGCGGTGGTGTCCGACGCCGCGCTCGCGGGCTTCGCAGCGCGCAAGGCGGCCTGACGACCGCCATCCAGGCTCCCGTCACTGCTACGCCCTGCCGAGTCGCAAGACCCGGCAGGGCTTTCGCGTCGGCGGCAAGACGCCGCAGCCACGCTGCGTCCGTATTTCATTCTGAAAGTGGAGGCGGCCGGGGGTGGCTACCATATCGTCGACTCCCCCCTCACGGAGGCGATTAGACCAATGACGAAAGCCAAAACCCCTGACGCCGGCCCCACCAAAATCCCGGCTTGGGCGGACAACCTCATCCTTCTGAACATCCTCAAGCACGGTTTCAACTACAATACCGGCGTTGCGATTGCGGATTTCCTGAGCGTCAACGAGGTTGCCGTCACCCGCTCGCGTCAGGGCACTGGCGATGTCGCCGGCCTGGCCCCTGCCGTTCTGGAACTTCTGTATCCCGGTGTCTTGGGCGTCGCGTTCGAGGCGCAATTGACGGAATACGGCCTTCGCACGGCTCACGCTGAGATGGAGTTCGCTCGGCGGACGAAGGGGGTAATTCCCGAGCGGCTGAGCGAGGCTTTTGAGAGGATGAAGGCGAAGGCCGACAGCAAGCTTTCGCGGCTGCGGGATCGGCTCCGTGAGGCGCGTTCCCCGAAGACGCCGCAAAAGCGTCAGGAACGTGCCATCGACAGGGCCGCGCTCGCCTCGCTCGAAGGACAGCTGGAGCTGTACCGCAAGAATTACGCACTCGCCGCACCGGCTTTCAACAAGGCTTTCTCGTTTCTCGATTTGCCGAACGACCTTGGATCCAAGGTCCTTTTTGTTCGTTCGATGATCAATTGGTACTTCGCGAATGACCAGATCAAGGTGGACGTAACGCCCAGCCTGGCGCAGGACGATTTCGTCAAGCTTGTCATCTACGTGTCCTTTGTCACCGGCGATTCGCGGCTCTTGATCAACGTGGCAGAGGCCGTCGCCGTAAACGAGCGGAACGATCTTGCGGCCGATCTGCTGTGCGATGCGGCCGAGCGCCTTGAAATCGAGGCCGCCGACCTTCCGCAGCATCACCCTGTCGGCCACGACGCTCCGCTGAACCGGATTCCTGTCCTTGCGGCTGCGCTCGACCTGGCAAAGCAGGTCGAAAAACGGCGACGCGAGGAGCGGGAAAGGCGGAACGCCGCGAAGCGCGATCTGAACGGCGTGCCGTTCGGGTCCTTGCCCGACGATGCAAGTCTCAACCTGTCCAGCTACCGATAAGAAGGAAAGGATCTATCATGTCCCGTATGCTTTTGCTTGCCGCAGGTCTTCTCGTTGCGATCGTGTCGCTGCCTCAGGTACCGAACAAGGTCTCTCACGACAGCAAGGTTGCTTTATCTCCTGGCCATGTGACGACGGCTTGACGCGAATCGAGGCGTGCGCGGCCCGCGGAGACGGGGTGATTCCTGTCTATCGTGTGGATGAGAGCGCATCTTAAGGGCGGCGAGGAACGGCCGAGGCGCCAATGACTGGCCTCGGCAATTCGCGGGCCGCTAGGCGGACCGACGCTGCGCCCCGATCGCTCGCTTCTTGCTCTTGGCGCCCTCGCCTGCTTCTTGCCGGCGATTGGCATTAGCATTTCCTTCTGACCGGCGCTCGCCTTGCGCGACTTCTTGGCGGGCTTTGGCGCCTGCCTTTCTGCCGCACCGTCGCCTACGCTCCGACGCAGCGCCTCCACCAGGTCGACGACGTTCTCGCCACGCGGCCGCTCCTTTGTCACGATCGGCTTGCCGGCCCGCTTCTCGTTGATCAGATCGACCAGCGCCGTTTCGTAGTAATCCTCGAACTTTTCGGACTCGAACGATCCCGCCTTCTGATTGACGATATGCTTGGCGAGATCCAGCAGGTCCTTGGTGATCCCGACGTCCTGGATTTCGTCGAAATACTCCCGCTCGCTGCGTACCTCGTAGGGGTAGCGCAGCAGCGTGCCGACGAGCCCCTTGTCCAGCGGTTCGAGCGCAATGATGTGTTCGCGGTTGGTCAAGACCACGCGCCCGATCGCGACCTTGTCCGTCTCGCGTATGGTCTCGCGGATCACCGCAAAGGCGTCGTGGCCAACCTTGCCGTCGGGCCTCAAGTAATATGGACGGATGAGGTAGCGCGGATCGATGTCGATCTTGTCGACGAATATCTCCGATATCAGCAGGAAGTCAGAAAATGAAGTTAAGTCAGTCAGTTAGATCAAAACCAAACAAAACCTTCCGGGTGGTTTTCCCGCGGAGGTCGTCATGAAGCCCGCTGTACCGCCTCAAATCGTAAGTCCCGATGTCGATTAGGGCAATCCCGGAGACGGGGAAGTGCACATTGGGATGTCCATTTCCGCCGGTCCTGATAAGCGTGACGGCCGACCACGCAAACTGTGGTCAAAAAGTCCGATGGGCAAAAGGCGAACGGTCGGAAGATGTACGGTCCCTATGTGGCCGACCCGAAGAAGGCTAACCGGCTCCACGCAGCTCGGCGCGCGGCTGGCTTTGCTTCCGCCAAGGCCGCTGCGCTGGCTCACGGCTGGAGCGAGCCGACCTACCGGGCGCACGAGACCGGCAATCGGTTCATCGATAGCAGTTGGGAGGAAGTTTACGCGTCGGCCTTCCGCATCAGCCTTGCCTGGCTGCAAAGCGAGAGCGGCGATGGCCGGCTACCGATCCCGTGCGCGAAGCGCGGTTCAAGGCCCGGGTCGAGCGCGAGGGCAGCCAAGCCAGACAGAACATCAAAGAAGCCGGACGACGGTTGAGGGTCGCGCGCCGCGTAGCCGGATATGCATCCGCCAAGACGGCGGCCGAGGTCCTCAAGCTCAAAAGGAGTACGCTTTCGGCACAGGAGGTTGCGCAGAACACTTTGTCAACTGAGGCCGCTCGTCTTTACGCGATCGCTTTCGGTTGCAGCGCTGACTGGCTACTTACTGGCACCGGTCCGTCCGGCCTGCCGGCTGAGGCCGACGCCAAGCTGGAGGCTTTGCTCGGTTTGCATTCGCGCCTCGAAAGTCACGTCGAGCACATCTTTGCCGGCTTCCGGCAGATTCCCCCAGGCGCACCGTCGGCAGAACTCGCCATCCCCGAATATCCGAGGACCCGACCCAAACGTGAAGTCTCGTTTGAAACGGTGCCGGAAATCTCCGCGGTTGAACTGTTCAAGGCGAAGGCAAGGGGTAGAAGCCCGACCGCCCTGGCGGGACGCGAGTTCGGCTTCCCGGTTGGTTTGTTGTCCGCAAGCTTCGGATGCGCGCCAGCGACCAGCGCGATGGTCATCTTGCATCCGGACGAAAACGGTACCGGTCACCTGCTGATTGATCAGCAGTTCACAGAGAACAGGGCTGACAGGTTCGTGCTGGTGCGGAACGACGGACGGATCCGGGTGCTACGCGGTGACGACGACCAAATGCCAAAACCCGACGATCGGTCCGAATGGGTCGTGGTCGGCAAGGTATGCGCCGTATTGGACAAGGGTTAACAGCCGAGCTTGCGGCACAGGCCGCGTGCGGTCCTTCTCTATCAAACCACAGGCGGCCATTCGACAAACCGATCAGCCTTCCACTCTATCGGGAGACGGTTTCTTTTTCGAAGAACGCCCGCTTCGCGAAACCACTCGCTTTTTGGCGATGCGCGGCTCAGCTGTGCCATTCACGACAATCGGCACCCAAGTTGCGGCTCCGATACGCCTAAGATCGCTCTTTAGATGGCTCTCCAACATGAATGGCGCGGCTTGATAGATTACCGAGTAGAAGCGCACCCAATCCTTCGAACCCCGGTAACCTGCAGTGTCTTCGATGATGCCACTGGCGGCAATTGCCACCTCTTGTTTCGCGCGGACAAATTTGAACTCGATCGCCGCTCCGACTCCTTCGATCCCGCAGTCGGGCTTAAAGTTCTTCAGCGCCCCGCCGATCTGTGGGTTGGACCTAAAATCTGCAAATGCCGCGCTGAGATAGTCATGCATGACCTTTTGGACGTCGCTTTCGTTTTTTGGAACCACGCCCCGTCGATGTATGAGCGCCGCAGTGTCCCGCAGCATCGCTTCCAACCTGGTCAGAGTCCAAGCGTCACTACTTGAAATCTGCTCACTCACGCTTGTCCGCAGCCCCAGGAGAAGGTGGCCTACGAACGTAAGTGCCGGGCTTTCACATGTTTGGAAATGATAGTTGTCATCGGTATGCTCGAGCCCCTGCTTTTTGAAGGCTGACCACGCCTTGACTAAAGATGTGCGCGTCTCGGACATTTCTGCAGCCTCCAAGACTACCACCAACACATCATGGAGTTCTTGAAGGAACGCCCTCAAGGCGAGGTTAGGATATTCGTACATCCCATCTGAACGCGCCGGCGTCCCGAACATCTCGCGCTCAATATCCCACAAGGCGTCCCTCGCCTTGAAGATCAACTGGTCGAGCGTCCCGATTGCGTTACTTATGACTTCATTCCTCACGTGTGGCTCCGCATATGTCAGCTAGATCGGATAGATTAATATTCTGAAACCTCGACTAAAACCTATGGTAGCGTGGCGGGATTCTGCGGTGGCCTACGGCGCAAAGATATGTTTCATACCTCGGATCGATGGCATAGACGCGCCAGAATTGGATGGTTCTGTTCTGCATTTTTTGGCTGGACAGCGGCTCTATACCAACCAGCGCTAGCTCAGGACACGCTGGACATCGCCTGTATTGTCGCTGCTGACGCAGACGTTGCAGGGCTGTCGAACATGCAAAGCTTTCCGGGAGGAGAAGCACTAATCCGCACTCCCGAACGGTTGCTGGTCGCACGCGAGGTTGACGGCAAAGTCGGCATATCGCCGATGAACGACCCCGTCACCGGCCACACCTACTTTATGAGCGAATTTTCTGGCGGGCGCGCACTAATCGTGGCCGACAAAGGCTTGTTCTTAGCACGCGAAATAGGTGGAAAACTCAGCGTCCCGGGATTCAGTGATGTAGAGATCAAGGCGGTAGACACGCGCACTGTCCCAGGTGGGGTGCTGATCTTTTCCCAATCAGGCTTATTCCTCGCGCGGGAAGTAGGCGGCAAACCCGACTTGGTTCCGGTCGGCGAAAACACCGCGCCGCTGATGTCAACGGCTAGCCTCCCCAGTGGGAGCATCCTAGTCGGATACCCATCGCTACCAAGCTTGGCTGAAAACAGGCGGCAAAGATCGGGAAAGAAAACAGCTCGATTAGCCAAGCGAAGGGCCCCACATTCGCGCGGACCCATTTAGACCTTGCAATGTCTTCGAGACCAGCGCTGCTGGTGGAGTGCGGCAAAAGAGACATGGCCGGGGAATTTGAATAGGCAAACGTTGAAGGCGAAGAAAGCAGAGTGCAGAGTAATGCGCCGCAACATCTGTTGCTGTGGGCAGGGCTGTGGATGCAGTGATAGATAGGTGCGACTCCAACATGCACACGTTATGGTAGTGTCCTCATCTTAGCTGAGGAAAGACTTTTGGGGTATTTCGCGGATCAATATGAATGTTTTCGCTTCCCGCTGAAGGACGGAGAGGCTCCTGGCCTCCGGATGGCGCAGCTAGGGGCCATCCACGCGATCGCCGCCCACTTTTCGCTGCGACGAGATCCTGCGGTCGTGACCATGCCCACCGGATCGGGAAAGACAGCGGTTCTGATCGCAGCGGCGTTCGTGCTGCAGGCGAAGCGGGTTCTTATCGTGGCGCCAGGCCGGCTAGTCAGAGAGCAGATTGCGGACGAAGTTGAAAAGTTAGCAACGTTAAGATCCGCTGGGGCCCTCTCGGAGGAAGTGCCCGCGCCGCGTGTTCTAGCCGTGAAGAAGCGCATTACGACTCCCGAGGGGTGGGACCGATTGGCCGAATATGATGTGGTCGTTGGGACTGTTCAGAGCATCAGCCCCGCATACGAAGACGTTCCCGAACCCCCGCTAGATATGTTTGATCTGGTGCTGGTCGACGAAGCACATCACAGCCCGGCCGCTACTTGGAAAAGACTACTGGACCATTTCGAGCAAGCCAAGCGCATCCTGTTCACCGCAACGCCGTTTCGCCAGGATCAGCGGGAAATCAAAGGCCGCTTCATATTCACATATGACCTCCGCAAAGCTTTCGAGGATCAAGTCTTTGGCTTGATCCGCTATCAACCGGTTACGCCCTCAACCGGACAAGCTGCCGACGAAGGAATCGCTATTGCCGCCGAATTGCAGTTTCATCGGGATAGAGACGCCGGATTTCAGCATCGCGTCATGGTACGCACAGACAGTCGTCGGCGAGCAACCGACCTGCTCACGATATATGAACGGCACACCAAGCTTCGGCTTAAGATTGTAACGGGCGACAAGTCACTGCGCTACGTCCGGGCAGTCATTCAGGCGCTCTCCGATGGGGAGCTCGACGGAATCGTCTGCGTCAACATGCTTGGCGAGGGCTTCAATTTTCCGAGCCTGAAGATCGCCGCGATTCACTCGCCGCATCGCTCGCTGAACGTGACCTTACAGTTTATCGGTCGATTTGCGCGCACCGTCGGCGACAACATCGGTGGTGCGACCTTCCTCGCTGTACCGTCTGAAATTGAGATTGAAGCCGAACGTCTCTACGACGCACGGGCGGTTTGGCAGGAAATGGTCCAGAACCTTTCCGCTGCCCGAGTTCATCAGGAAGCCGAGACTCGCGAAATTCTACAATCTTTCGAAACGGCTGAAGCCATCGCGCCTGATCTAACGGATCTTTCGCTGTACGTCCTTGAACCATATTTCCACGTCAAAATCTTCCAGCTCGCGCACGGCATCGATATCAATTCTTCCATTGAGTTTCCCCAAGATTTGCAAGTCGTTTGTCAAGCGACTAGCGAAGAACATGGAGCGGCGATTTATATAACGCGCGAAACTAGTCCGCCGCGATGGTCTACCGATGACCGCTTGTCTTCAATATCGTACGACTTGTTCGTTTTGTTTCAGGATACGGCATCCAATCTTCTGTTCATTTGCGCCTCTCAGCGCACAGAAGGCTTGTATCAGTTCCTTATCGAGTCATTCCGCGAGGCAAACCCAAGCGTGCTTCCGCTCGTCCGTGTCAATCGAGCCCTCAATGGGCTTGAGGCTCCCGAATTCTTCAATGTCGGAATGCGCAACCGCGTGGTGTCGAACACGACGGAATCATATCGCATCGTGACTGGATCTAACGCCGACAAAGTGATCGGCAGAAGTGACGCGCGGCTCTACCATCGCGGTCACGCATTTGGACGCGGATCTGACGAGGGAGAGAGTGTCACAATTGGCCTTAGTAGTGCATCGAAAATCTGGAGTAATAGGGCTGGAAAGCTGCCTGACCTGATCCAATGGTGTGAGAAGTTGGCGCGTCGCATCAGTAGCAACGACACTCCCATAACGGGCTCTGGTCTCGATTTTTTGGATGCTGGCGAGGAAATCGATTCCTTGCCGCCCGGAATCATGGCCGTGGGTTGGCCTGACACCGTCTATCGTCATCCCGCAGTCTTGCGTTATCAGCTTGGAGATGAGGAACGTGTCGCGCAATTGCTTGATCTCGACCTTGCGATCGACGATGAGGCGTCGAGCGAACAGGCAGTCGTCATTATTCTCACCGGAGATGATGACTTCGAATTCAAGGCGACGTTTTCTTTTGAGACAGATCGCTATTTCGAACCACTGGAGCGAGGGCAAGTTGAAGCAGTCATCCTGCGTGAGCACGAAGAGACGCCGCTTATCGATTTTCTCAATGGAGAAATGCCCGTTTTCTATACGGCGGATCTCTCGTTAGTTGACGGACCGAGCTTGTGGCGCGCCGCTGCGGATCTGCCGCCGTTCGACCCGGAAATGATTGAGGTCTTCGATTGGGCTCGACGCAATGTGGATATCGGTCGAGAGTTCGGTAACGGCCGGCAAGGAATGATTTCCGTTCACGCATGTCTGGAGGCTGAACTCGCGAACTCAGGGAACGCCGTTGTCTATTACGATCATGGGTCGGGAGAAATAGCCGATTTCATCGCGGTCGAAGAAGTCGAGAACCGCTTGCTCATCCGCTTTTATCATTGCAAGGGTGCGGGTGGAGCCGCGGCGGGGCACCGCGTCGGAGACGTCTACGAACTAGCCGGCCAAGCCGTAAAGTCGGTTATTTGGGCGCTTAAGCAGCGCGTTCTTGCAAACATAAGGCGGCGATTCAGCAATAGGAAGGGAAGTGCGCGGTTTGTTTGCGGCGATCTGGAACATCTTGAAAACCTTCTCTCAAACGCAGCTGCCGCTCAAATTGAGTTCGAATTCGTCGCGGTTCAGCCGGGGTTGCAGAAAGGCGGATTGCCGGCTGATTTGGGAAATGTGCTTGCGGCTGCGAGTGATCATTTGGTTCGCGGCGGGTTTCGTCCCCTCAAAGTAATGGCATCGGCGTAACAGTCACACGAATCGAATTTTTGACGATCATTTCCAAAAGGGCTTGGACTAGCGCTCTGTCCGAGCAATCCACATCGCAAGAACCGAACATGACACCATCCTCTGCTATTACGCCAGCCCAAGCACTTCTGAACCTCGTACTCCCGAATCCGACAAGAGAGCCGCCGATTGATGCTGTCGCGGACAAAGCGATGGCCGACTTCCTGTCGGATATCAGGGCGCTCGACGCCAAACATAATCGCGGCCAAACTCTGAACCAGGATCAGCTTGCCGTGCAGATTTTCCGGCAAAGCCCGACCTTCAAGGATGAAAGGGCAGTTATTCCCTATCTCCGATACCAATTGCGAGTGGCATTAGAGGAATTGACTATCCTCGATCGCGAAATGAGAGATCTGAACAATGGCTCTATTTCCTATGCCGTACTCTCGAGGTTCGGTCGCATTCTAATCGACTATCTGTTCGACCTTCGCGAAATACTTATCGTCCTCAAGCGAAAGGAGCCGGGCTGGAAATTCTTTAATGGTGAAAAGAACTCAGGTGCCACGAGCTGGGAGATTTTTGGGCTCGCGCGCGGCTTGGCTTTCCAGTCGACATACGTGGAGTCGGGGCCACCGTTCGATCACAAAATCGCACAGATCGCCTCGATTTTTGTTCTGCGGCAGGCGATGGAACTCCGCTTCGAGCGCTTGATCGCAGTCTATCCAACTGACCGCAATGGAAAGCCGCCAAAGCTTAGGCACGGCTTCCATCAAGAATTCATCGCTGCGAACCCAAGTTTCTTTTTAGCGGATGGCTTCCGCGTGAAGGAGTTACGTCATTTGTACGATTGGTCCAGCGAAATCGTCCATCAAGCCTACCAACCCTACGCTTGGCAAATTTCTATGGCATTGCGGCGCGGAGGCGATCTCCTGCGTTCGCGATCCGCACCGGGTAACCGAGCTTGGTCGATATTCAATTCTATTGCGATTTCCGACGTCGAAGCGATGCAGACCGCCTACGAGAGACATTTTCTCGCTACATACGGACACGGGACGTGGTTGTTTACGCGCGCCAAGCCCGAAGCACTTGTCCCGAATTGGACGCCTAATATGGCATTCACCAGCACGGACTTCCGGCCGGCGCTCAATCGCCCCGGTTTGTGCAGTCGCATTAGATCGCGATTTCGACGACTGTGGGACGGCTGGTAGCAACCTGCCGACTGACGCACAACGAACTTGAGAAGCTGGCGCAGGCGGCGCCGATGCGTTGCTGCGACAGCAGATGAAAGAAAAGAGCGCCAAAGTACGGAAAGCCTATGCAGCCACCACACCAGAAGGGCCACGAAGGCAAGACGTACTAGATGGAAATGATACGAATGTGGTTGCTAACGCACTCCGGCACTTCGGAGGCTACATCGTGATCGCCACCGAGGCCAAAGTGGCTGCAAACAACAAAGCTAAAACGACATGGCGATCGCAGTCCGGCGAACCGTCGCCAGTGTCGTCACCTTTCGCTCTTCGGGAAACCGCTCGAGCGCTAGCAACGCCAGCTCGACGAGGCGCGGCAACGGCTCGGTCGATTTCTCCCAGGTGATGATGGTCTGTCGGGATTTGATGCCCAGCGCCATCCGCAGCGTGTCCTGGGTGAACCGGTTACGGCTACGCCATTCGGGGAGTTCAGTGCCGAGCATCCGTCGGCTCCACGGTGGTAACGCTCTCCTCAACGGCGACGTTGCCGCTCCACCAATTAAGCCTGACCTTGCGGGTGCGGATCACCAGCCGGTGCAGGCCGGAGGCCAAGGTCGCGCGGATGTCCAGTTTATGGACGTCATATTTTTGGACATTCCTGTTTAATTGGGTCATGAACACCTCTGAAACTGCAGGGAAAACGGATTTCGGGACCATCACCATACGGATAGATGGTTAAATTTGGCTTAATCGCCGAGAACTTATTTTCATTCGAACATCTGGCTTCGGCGTCTGCCTGAGAGGTGGACAGCAGCAAGCTCACGGGGGACCAAAAAGACGAGCGCAGCGAAGGTAATCTTCGTGCCGAGCCAATGGACTTCGTAGGACAATCCCCACGTCCCAAGGCTTCGCCAGTGCGGGTTACGAGCTCGGATTACTTCTGCGGAAGTGTGACCTATGGTGCGTGGCGCACAGCGTGCACACCGGCATAATCATTTTAAAAGCGGTGGCGCCAATCGAACGCTATAGCTTGGGACAATCAAACTCACGAACTGCGCGCGTACACCCTTTTTCGAATGCCGCCGCGCCGCGCCAAAAGCGGCGCACCGACTTCGTAGCGCGGTAGCTTTTGAAGTCCGCGACGCGCCGTCTCAGGCCAAAGGTCACCGTAAGCGCGCGCCTCGTTGGCCGGCGCATGGCCCTGGATGATGTTCTGGATGCGCTCGTCCATTGGCGACTGCAAGTGCGACCCGATCGAAACTGTCGCTGTCGAGAACAAGTCCTTCGCGGGTCAGAAAACTGCGCACCTGGGCGCGGTGCGTGGGCCAGGACCGCGGCGCGCGACTGACTTCCATCTCCCCCTGACGCCACAGCCGCTCCCAGCGGCGTGCGGGCCCGGGGTTCTCCTCATGGCGCGCCACCATCTTGCGATAGTACTCGCCAGCGAGCGCGACGGCCTCCTTCTGGGTCAGCGAACGCGGTCCCTCCTTGAGGCCACTCCAGCGCCGCCGCACTTCGGCGGCCCTGAGCGCATGCCGGATTTTGGCCTCGTCAGGATCGCGTGTCCTGAGCGAGCACTTCTCCTCGCGCTTGTTGACGACCGGCCGCTATTTGAGCGGCACGGCCATGCGAAACCAGAAAATGCCGGTGGCGGGATGCGGCCAAGGGCGCGCCATGATCAGGACCATGCGTTTGTACCAACCTTCTGTACCAACGGCCGGTAACGAAAGCCCTTATTTTCCCGAAGGATTCAATTAGTCAGGCACTTAGGGAGGTGCGTGGCGGAGAGGGAGGGATTCTCACCCAAGTCACGGTCGAGTTCGCGGCCCAGCGCCGACCACAACTACTTTGCCGAATTTTACAGATTGAGAGCGGGACACAGAATATGATTCCTGTGTTCAAGAGCTACGTAGTGGCGGATCGCATATTTGTGCATCGGATGCCGATCGCCCCAACGATTCAGAATTGCTCGTCAAGCTCTCGGCGCATAGGAGTGTGCTTCGTCCTATTAGTACGCCACAGCTACCCGGCAGCCTTACCTGCGTTCTAGCTCTCTTTCTTCGTTGAGAAGCCTGCGCGATCTTATTGTCTCAGACCGATCACGGTTCGGGGCGGAGGCATGAGTGGCAAGGACGAAAGGGCCGGATCGAGGTATTAGAGTCGTCGCTGGGTAATCTGAAAATGCCGCCGACCACGAAGCCCCGCCGCAAGAACCGTGGCATGCCGCCGCCCGCGACGTTCGATATCGATACGCTGCCAGGCGGCTCCAATTTGACGGCATTGGAAACGGCCGCGGTCATCCGGCGCACACCCGGGGCGCTGGAACAGTGGCGACGCGATCCGAACCACCCGCTGAAATGGCGCTACGTCGACGGCCGCCCGCTCTATCGGGTCGATGCCGTGCGGGACTATCTGGCCAAATGCGACAAGGCTACTAAGCCGTCTTAGCCGCATAATGCTCGCGGAGACGACCCAGCAGCTCAGCCTTGATCGGATCGAGCGGATTCGTTCTTTGCAGGCGCACGACTTTGCCGACCCGCATCGCGCCGACCAGCTCCGCGATGTAATCATGAGCCGCTTCGAATGCCATTTTTCGGATGATCCACTGTTCGTCGTGATTGTATACCTGATCGATTCCGCTTGGCTTTTGCCCGACACACAGCCGCTGGATCTCATTGTCGTAGCCGCAGCGCGACATGATGGTGCGCAAACTGCGCCTTAAGTCATGCATGGTGAATTTCGCGACCCCCGCCTCCTTGATCAACCGATTGACCATCTTGGTGAAGCCAGACATCTGGCCGCCGGTCTTCGGTGACGGGAAGACGTAATCGGACGTGGCACGCTGAAAATGTTTCGCGGCCGCGAGCACCTCGTCAATGAGGTGAGTGCGCGGTACATCGTGGTGCAAGCCCATCTTGGTCCAGGCCGCATCGAAGGTGATGCGATCGTCCATGACGTGCTTTTGCCATTCGATCATGGTTGGCTCACTCCGGCGCGGGCCACCGAGCAAGCACGTCCTTGTCAGGAGCCCAAAGGTGCCAAGCTTGCCGGATGCATGCCAAACCTTGATGATTTCTTCATCGGTGAGTGCACGGCCCTTCGTTCGGCGTCCCACCCTCTGTGCACGGGTTTCCTTTGGTTCGCGATAACCAGCGAGCACATTGTGGTCGACATAGCCCTCGCTGACGCACCATTCGAGGAACGTGTGGGTATGCTTGCGCAGGTCCTTGGCCGCGCCACGCTTACCGGTCTTGGTAACCTTGTCGACCGCTGCCATGATCTGCCGCCGCGTCAGGTCCCCCACGCCGCTCTCGGCGTGCTCCTTGAGCCCGCGCCGCAACGCCGACATTGCCGGCTTCCAGTTGACGACTTGACGTCCGGTCAAGGACGTCTGGTAGGGACCATCTTCGACGATGAGGTCGGCCAGCGTGGTGCGCTGCTTCTCGGCTGCTTGCTGCCGCCTCGCCTCGCGTCTCGCGTCGTTGGGATCCAGACCCTTGACTACCTCACCTGCGGCGACGGTGGCGGCCTTGCGCGCCGCCTTCTCATTATACTTGGGCCACGGACCGAGGGTCTTGCGCTGGGTTCCCCTCACCCCCGGCTTGGTGAAGAGGTAAACCCAGGTCCGGCCGCCGGTGGCGCGCATGCGCAGGGCGAGGCCAGGCAGCTTGTCGTCGTGGAGATAATACTGCGCCTTGCCGAGCGGCAGTGTAGCGTTACGGATCACCGCATCGGTGAGTGTCAGCTGGTTGGTCGGCGCTGTCATGATTCCTGCCCCGTGTGCCCCAGATGCGCCCCGCGAGAGGACAATCAGCCCCGCGCAGAACCAGCTCCCAGACCTTCCCGACATTTTGTGCCCCACGGGAAAATCTGCGGCGGGCACAACAGGGGCACACAAAATGCAGTATGGCCGCTTATGGCCTACTGAGACTAAAACGGCCATAACAGACTGTAATAAAACGAATTATTTCGACAGAACTGTGGCTGCGTGTGGCCAGCGTGGATCTACGGATTGTGGTTCACACGGGAGAGGTCCAAGGTTCGATCCCTTGTGCGTCCACCATTCCCTTTCGGGACCGCCTCATCAAAAATGTCGAAAACAACCCCATGCAAAGTAGCCGACGCGTTAGCGGCGGCGACCCGGCCTTTCCGGCTCACTGCCGGCGGCGCTGCGGTGCGGATGACGGGTTGGCGGTGCGGCGGCTGAGTTCGCCGAGCAAGTCGCGAACCGCGCCGTCGAGTTCATCGGGCGGCGGAGTGGCGTGATCGGCGGGCTGCGTGCTGGTCGGCCGATACCAGCCGCGGGCAGAGCTGTCGTCATTGGCGGCGCGAACCTGCGGCGCGCGAACGCGAACGCGCGGGGCGGACCGCCGCCGGCGGCGCGAGATCAGCTCGCGTACGCCGTATCCCGATACGAATCCGATCCCGGCGACGAGGACGACAATCAGAAATTCCAGCATTGCGGTGCCCCACAATCACCCTGCTGCGATGCAATAAGCGCGACAATGCGGCGGCGGCTTGACCGGGACGGTTCCTTTTCACGGTGTCGAGCAGAACGCCGCCGCTCCACGGAGTCCTACGGGGTTTTGTTTGCGGGCCTCCTCGGCTACCTTCCGGGAACTCGCGGGGGCCGGGAGTCTCGATGCGCAAGGGCAACGACTACATTTTGAAGCTGCGGCCTTGGTCCTTGTCGACATTCGTCGTCGCCCTGCTTGCGGTGGTGCTGGCCACCGCGACGCAGGAGATGTTCGCGAGCTTTGGCATGCAGTTCTATTTCGCGGGCTTCGTCCCTGCGATCCTGATCGCCGGCCTGATGGGCGGCGCACCCGCCGGCGCCTTTGCCACGATCATCACGGTTCCGATCGTCTGGTGGGCGTTCATGCCGCCCTATTTCGAATTTTCCTGGCCGACGCCCGACGACTACGACAGCCTGGCGATGTTCCTGCTGTCGAGCGCGCTCTTGGTCTGCTTCTCGCAGCTCTATCGGGAAGCGCTGGCAATTCTGCGGAAGTAGCGGACGGCGCAGGCCGCAACCGGCAGCCGGCGGTGCCGAGCCGGTTGCCCGCGCGGATCGTTCGCCCTCAGATCCCGAACATCCAGATCGCGACGATGGTGGCCAATGTCGCCACGCCGCTGATGGTCCAGCCCACCGCGTAGAAGCTGTCCTCGGGGGCGGTGTCGAGCACCGTATTGGTGGTTTCCGTCACTGACCGCCAGCGCATGGCGTCTCTCCTCGGAACTCCTGCCCGGCCAGATAACGCGGCGCCCGGTTCCCGGTTCCGCCGGCTTCGCGGCGGCCATGCCGTTCACGCACAGCTCACGGACTGCTGATCGGCGCCGCGGAACCCTGCGACATTCTGTCCCGTTGAGGATCGCCGGAAACCAACTTGGGAGAATATCCGATGCGAACACTGATCCTCGCCGCCACCGCCCTTGCCTTCGTCTCGTCCACCGCGCTCGCGCAGGACAAGGCGGGCGGCAGCCCGGCCCCCGCCGCGCAAAGCGGCGACACCGCGACCAAGGCCGAGGCGGCCAAGGCGCCGCAGAAGAAAGCGAAGAAGACCGCCAAGAAATCGAGCGCCAAGACCGGTGCCGCCACGACCGGCGCTGCCCCGACCGGCAGCGATGCCGCCAAGCAATAAACAGAAACAATCGCGCTCGGTGATCCACTTGGCGATCACGGACTTGGCGAGCACGGACTTGTCGAGCAGGGACTTCGCGAGCACGGAAAAGGCCGCCCGAAGGCGGCCTTTTTACTGTCTCGGTGCGGATGCTGCCTCGGCCAGTTACGTCGCAATCAAGTGCGCCGACCACCTCGGGCAGTGGAAGTTTGGATCAGTGGAAGTTGGTTCAGTGCAAGCTGGACCAGCGCCAGCGAATTCAAGTGCGGGAGGGGGAGCGAAAGAGTTGCGGAGCTGATAATCCGCACCGCCATCGGATCGTTCTGAAAATTGACCACCAGCTCCAGTAATTGCTCCACCTCCCGCACCTTCTGTTGTGCCGCGCGTGAAGGGGCCACGCATGATCCAAACGGGCTATCACTGCAACGCGGAGACAGATTCATCGATAGGCTTAATGCGGAGCGCCATGGTCGCGCCCGCTCGCGAGCCCGCTCTCGCGTAGCCGCTCGGCAAACCAGAGCGAAGTGGCGCTATCGATGGCACCGCCGGCATAGACCTCGGTAAAGCTCACCCCGCCTTGTCCGACGATCACCAGCACGCCCATCGCATAGGCGAACCAGACATTCGGATCGGTCAGCGCCTGCAGCTTGCGCTGATCGTGCTCGATCGGCTGGTGATTGCTGTCCTTGCGCAGTTCGATGGCCAGGAGATTGTTCGGGATGTCGCGCTGATGCACGACGATATCGGGATAGATCGACTTGCCGAGATGGTCGTCGGTCGAGCTCCCCGAGCCGCGCGGCAGCCGCAGCGTGCGCTCGCCGAGCCGGTCGTAGTTGCAATCGACCTGCCAGCCGGAAAATTGCCGCTCGACATAGACCGCCAGCCGGTGAGTGAGCGTTCGCTCGCCGAGATCGCGCTCCAGCAGGAACATCTCCTGCGCATAGAATTCCTCCACCGCGGCGATCACCTTGTTCAGCTCGGTCTGCATCGACGCCTCCGACTGGACTGGCCGCCGCCGCGGCTCCTTTGGGTTGCGCCCCTACATCTGCACTTCGATCAGCCGCGGTCCCGGCTCCGCAACGGCTTCCGCGAGCGCTTTGTTGAACTCGTCGGCCGTCGTCACCGCCCTGCCCGGCACCCCCATGCCCCTGGCGAGCGCGACGAAGTCGAGCGTCGGCCGGTCGATCTTCAGCATGTCCTGCGCCCGCTTGCCCGGCTCGCCGGCGCCGACGCCGTCGAACTCGCCGCGCAGGATCTGATAGATGCGGTTGGCGAACACGATGGTCACCACGTTGAGCCCTTCGCGCGCCTGGGTCCACAGCGACTGGATCGTGTACATCGCGCTGCCGTCGCCGACCATGCAGATCACCTTGCGGTCCGGACAGGCGACCGCGGCGCCGGTCGCCACCGGGGTCGAGAAGCCGATCGAGCCGCCCATGTTCTGCAGCCAGTCATGCGGCGCGGCCGCCGCGGTCGGCGGGAAGAAGCCGCGGCCGGTGGTGACGGACTCATCGACCATGATGGCGTTCTCGGGGATCGCGCACGCGATCGCCTGCGCGATCGTGGCGTGGTTGAGCGCGCCGGTCGGCTTGACCAGCTCCGGGTGCTGCTGCGGCTTGACGTCCTGCGCGTTCGCATGCAGCGCATTGGCCAGCGCCTCGAGCGCTGCGACCGAATTCTCGCCCCAGGCGGTCATGCGATGCACCTCGCAGCCTTCCGCCTTCAGCATGCTCGGCTTGTTCGGATAGGCGAAGAACGCCACGGGATCGTTGGCCTCGACCAGCACGATGTGACGGAAATTCTTCAGGATCGGCAGCGCCTGCTCGATCACATAGGGGATGCGGTTGATCGAGAAGCGGCCGCGGCCGCGCGCCATGCGCGGATGATAGGTCTGGCCCATCACCGTGCAGCCGGTCTTGCCGGCGATGCGCTCGGCCAGCGCCAGCCCGTGCTCGGTCAGCGCGCTGCCGGTGACGAGCAGCAGCGTGTGCGCGGCATCGCCGTGCAGGATCTTTGCCGCGGTGTCGACCGCCTGCGGCGAGTAGCTCGGGCGCTGCGTGTCCACGGGCACCTCGGCGATGCCGTCGGCTTCGTTCCAGGCGGTGTCGGCCGGCAGGATCAGGGTTGCGATCTGCGGCGGCGCGCTCCTCGCCGCGGCGATCGCGGCCGCGCCGTCGGCGGCAACCGACTTGACATCCGGCGAGGTGCGCACCCAGGACGACATCGGCCGCGCCAGGCCCTCGATGTCCGATGTCAGCGGCGCATTGTAGCCGATGTGGTAGGTGGCATGCTGGCCGACGATGTTGACGATGCCGGAATGCGCCTTCTTGGCGTTGTGCAGATTGGCAAGGCCGTTGGCGAGGCCGGGCCCGAGATGCAGCAGCGTCGAGGCCGGCGTTCCCTTCATACGGAAATAACCGTCGGCCGCACCGGTCACCACGCCTTCGAACAGACCGAGCACGCAGCGCATGCCCGCGACCTTGTCCAGCGCCGCGACGAAATGCATCTCCGAGGTGCCGGGATTGGTAAAGCAGACATCCACGCCGCCTGCGACCAATGTCCGCACCAGACTTTCCGCACCATTCATGCTCTCGCTCCCGTTTCGAGATGTTCTTGAGGTCGCTCAGAGCATGGTCCGATCCGATTGAATCGGATCATGCTCGTATCCTTTTGTTTGGTCGCGTTTTCTTCACGCGAACCGCTGCCCACTTCGCTTGAAAACGCTCCAGCTTTTGTTTGGTCGCGTTTTCTTGACGCGAACCGGTATCCACTTCGTTCGAAAACGCTCCAGATCAACCATTCTTCAGCCGCTTCGTCAAAGGCTTGGCCGGACAATGCAGGTATCGCTTCCGATCTGTTGCCTTTTTAAACCGTGTTGTTCGAAAATGCCTGAGGTCACGGCTTCGTCGCTTGCGAAACGCCGGCAATTGTGGCCTCTCTGACTGCATATTTGATTGTTCGCGAGGACGACGACCATGCGCCCGATTGCCTTGATGTTTGCCGCGCTCACGATCCTGGCAGGTGCCGGCCAGGCCCACGCCCAGTTCTTCGACTCCCGCGGCTATCAGTCCGAAGCCCCGAGCTTCTTCGGCGGCGGCGGCGCAAGCCCGATCCCGCGCACCACCGTCAACTACCCGACCAACTACGCCCCCGGCACCGTCGTGGTGAACACCGCCGAGCGCCGGCTCTATCTGGTGCTGGCGAACGGCCAGGCGCTGCGCTACGGCATCGGCGTCGGCCGCGACGGCTTCCGCTGGAGCGGCGTCCACCGCATCTCCGCAAAGAAGGAATGGCCGTCGTGGACGCCGCCGTCGCAGATGCTGCGCCGCCGCCCCGATCTGCCGCGCCACATGAACGGCGGCATCGAGAACCCGCTCGGCGCGCGCGCGATGTATCTCGGCTCGACGCTCTACCGCATCCACGGCTCGAACGAGCCGGAGACGATCGGCCAGGCCGTCTCGTCGGGCTGCTTCCGGATGACCAATGACGACGTCACCGACCTCTATGGTCGCGTCTCGGTCGGCACCACCGTGGTGGTGAAGAACAACTGATCGCGTCGATTTCAACGGAACCAGGCGCCGCCATTCGGGAAGATCGCTGATCGCGCCTTGCGCTGCCGCAAACCTTGCGGCAGCGTTGTCATAATGCCCCAGCACCGTCCTTCGATCCTCGTCCTTCTCGCCGCAGCGCTCGCCGCTTGCCTCGCTGATGCCGCGGTGCCCGCGGCCGCCACCGAGATACCGGCGATCGCCGCGCGCCAGCGCAACGAGAAGAAGGTCTTCACCGACGCCGAGATCCTCGAGGGCTTTCTGAAAACCGCGTTCGGCGCCGAATATCATCTCGCCGGGCGGGTCGACCGCATCCGCAAGTATGACAGTCCGGTGCGCGTGTTCGCCGACGGCAGCCGCGCCGACCGCAAGACCCAGCTCGCCAAGGTCGTCGCCGACATCCGCGCCAAGGTGCAGCATCTCGACATCGCGATGACCGATAACAGCGAAGCGGCCAATGTCGTGGTCAAGCTGGTGCGCGACCGCGAGCTGTACCGCACGATCGCGACCTTCTACGGCCAGGAGCGCGCCAGGGAGATCCGCTCCTCGCTCGACCCGCAATGCCTGTCCGGCTTCCGCAAGAACGAGAACTACGAGATCGAGCATTCCGACGTGATCCTCACCGTCGACAACGGCGATTTCGTCTTCCTCGACTGCGCCTACGAGGAGCTGTTGCAGTCGCTCGGCCCGATCAACGACACCGCCACCGTGCCGTGGACGATGTTCAACGACAACGTCTCGATGGGCTATTTCGACGTCTACGACCAATATCTGCTCAACCTGCTCTACGACCCCCGCATCAAGCCCGGCATGACCGTGCAGGAGGTCAAGGCCGTGCTGCCCGCCGTGCTCGCCGACGTCCGCGCCTGGGTGGCGAAGGTGAACCATCTGGAGTGAGGGGTGGGCGGGTTTTTCCGCAAGCGACGAGCACGGACGCTCACGACAAATACAGCTGTCGTCCCTGCGGAAGCAGGGACCCATACGCCGCAGCGAATGTTGTAGTCGGAACTCGTCGTTCCAGCGCCGCGCAGCAATCTACATTTGTGGTTATGGGTCCCTGCTTCCGCAGGGACGACACTGGGTCTGTTGCGCCGCTTGCGAAGCATGCATCCGCATTCTCGCGACATGAGCATGCGATCTCCCCAATCGTCGTCCTGGCGAAAGCCAGGACCCATAACCACCGCATTTGATTGTGAACGGGATCGTGGGTCCAGCGTCGCGCAGCAATCAACATTTGTGGTTATGGGTCCCTGCTCCCGTGCGCAATTGCGCACTAGGCAGGGACGACACTGGGTTTGTTGCGCCGCTTGTGAATCATACCTCCGCATTCTCGCGACATGAGCGTGCGATCTCCCCCAATCGTCGTCCCTGCGAAAGCAGGGACCCATACTCCGCGGCAGATGTTGTGGATAGGACTCGTCGTTCCAGCGTCGCACAACGATGAACTTCGGTGGTTATGGGTCCCTGCTCCCGTGCGCAATTGCGCACTAGGCAGGGACGACATCGAGTGTGTTGCGCGAGCGAGGGAGCCGCCCGAGGACGGGTTGCCCCTCCCCGCTTGACCTTGCCCCTGCGGCCGCCTCCATAGAGGCGCGGTCAGACGACGCGAGGTGATTCGATGAATGCTGCTGCCGCCCGTTTCCTCAGCCCGTCCGAAGCTGCAAGGCAGCTCGGCATCTCCGCGAAAGCGCTACGCCTCTACGAAGAGCGCGGCCTGATTGCACCCGGCCGCACGCCGGCGGGATGGCGCGCCTATGGTCCGGCCGAGATGGCGCGCGGCGCCGAGATCGTCGAGCTGCGCGCGCTCGGCCTCAGCGTCGGTGAAGTGGCGCGGATCCTGAACGGCGACGCCGTCGTCCTCGGCCGCGTGCTGGCCGCGCACGAGGCCGCGCTCGAAGCGCGCATCCGCCAATGCGGCGACAGCATCGCCAAACTGCGCCGGCTGCGCGCCGACCTCGGCGGCGGCAAGATGCCCGCGACGGGCGACATCATCGGTGCGGTCCGGACACGGCCGGCGATCGGCGTCGCGTTCGATCTGCCGTGGCCGTGGGGCGGCGAGCGCTTCGAGCTGCGCGACATCAAACGGCTGAACTACATCGTCGGCCCGCTCGGCAGCGGCAAGACGCGCCTCGCACAACGGCTCGCCGAAGCCCTGCCCGGCGCCAGCTTCGTCGGGCTGGACCGCGCCGCCGATGGCGGCGCGGCCGTGCGTGCGCGCCTCGATGCCGACCCGGCGCACAACGCCAGGGTCGCGGCCAGCCTTGCCACCCTGCTGGCCGACGGCGCCGTGGACTCGCCGGCGCTGACCGCCCTGCTCGCGGCGCTCGAGGCCGGCGACGACGCGATCCTCGTGATCGACATGCTCGAGCAAGGGCTCGATGCGGCGAGCCAGGAAGCCGTCATCGCGCATCTGCGCCGCCGCGGACCCGAGGCCCGGCCACTGTTCTTCCTGACCCGCTCCAACGCGATCCTGGATCTCGACGCGGTCGGCGACGATGAAGCGATCATCCTGTGCCCCGCCAATCACAGCCGGCCGATCCGCGTTAGGCCCGTGCCCGGCGCGGCGGGCTATGAAGCGGTCGCGACCTGCCTCGCTTCGCCCGAGGTCCGCGCGCGCACCGAAGGCACGATCGCGTGGCGGCCGTCCTGACTTCTCGCATTGGTTGTATTATAATCGCATGACAATGCACGACGCAGGTCGGATGCGCGCCGGAAAAGTGTGCTATAAGCACGCGCGATGATCGAGCTTCCCCGTACCCAGGCCTTGCGTTGCTTCATCACGGTTGCCCGTGAGGGCACGGTATCGCGCGCAGCGGCGATGCTGAAACTGACCCAGCCCGCGGTCAGCCTGCAACTGAAGGCACTCGAGGAAAGCACCGGGCTGCAGCTGTTCAACCGCACCCCTGCCGGCTTCACCCTGACCGAGGCCGGCGCCGCGCTGCTGCCGCTGGCGCACCGGGCGGTCGCGGCCGCCTCCGATTTCAAGGCGATGGCGGACTCGCTGAACGAGGCACAGCGCGGCACGCTGCGCGTCGGCACCATCCTCGACCCCGAATTCACCCGGCTCGGACCGTTCGTGCGCAGCCTTGCGATGTCCTCGCAGCGCACCGAAGTCTTCCTGCGCCATGGCGTGAGCGACGACGTGCTGGCGCAGATCGGCCGCGGCGAACTCGACGTCGGCTACTATGTCGACGCCACGCCTCAGGACCAGCTCGCCCATCACAGCTTCACCGAACGGACCATCGCCGACGGCCGCTACCAGCTCGCCCCGCTGCTTTGCTACGACTACCGGGTGATCGCACCGATCGCCTGGCGCGACCGGGTGATGGGCAAGGGCTGGGCCGAGCTCGCCGAGCTGCCCTGGCTCGCGACACCGCCGCACTCCGGCCACCGGCGGCTGCTCGACGACATCTTCCGCCCGCTCGGCGCATTGCCGAAGCGGATCGGCTACACCGATCAGGAAGAGGCGATGATCGACTTCGTCGAATCCGGCCTCTGCCTCAGCCTCGCACGCGACAACGTGCTGGCGCCGCGGATGGTGCGGCCGCATCAGTTCGTGGTCGTCGACAAGGTGAAGCTGACCTGCGATCTCTCCTTCGCCAGCCTCGCCGCCCGCCGCCAGGAGCCGGCGATCGCCCACGCCTTCGCAAGCGTGCGCGCGGTGTGGAATATCAAGCCGGCGATCGCCGGCGCCGGTCCGACGCGGACACGGAAGGTCGCAAAGAACGTGTGAGCGGCTCGTCGGCGACGCGCGCTTCGGGAAAGCGGCGCTCTTACCAATCGCTCTCGATCGCGGGCTCGGAGCGGCCGAGCCACAGATCGACTATGGACCAAAACAGCCGTGGATCGAAGCCATCCGTCGCACCGGTTGGGCCGACGCGACGTTCCGTGGCTATCGGTTCAAGGGAAGCGGCGCGCCCAGGTCTCCAGCGGCATCCTTATCGCATTGGTCAGATACGAGACGACCTTGTAACGACCGGCCAGCATCAGAATTTCGATGGCCTGATCGTCGGTGAAGTGCTTCTTCAGCTCCGTCCATGTCGCATCCGAGATGTCGCTCGAAATGTGCAGCTCGTCGCAGGCCGCGATGAGCGCCTTCTCCTGCGGAGACCAGCAATCATCGGCAGCGCCTCCCTTCGCGGTGGAGACGATCTGGTCCTCGGTCAGGCCCGCTTCCGTCCCGAAGACCGCAACGTGGACGCCCCATTCGTATTCCGAGCCAGACAGCGCGGTGACGCGGTCGATCACGATCTCCCGGAGGCGAATGCCTAGGGTCGTTCCGGGGTCCAAAAGGCTTCCCGAGAAGAACATGTGAAAGAGCCGCTCATTCCGCGCGAGTGTCGTGAACAGAACCAGCGGCGGACGTTCGCCGCGGCTCCTAAAATCCAGTTTCTGCTGAACTTTCTCCGGGAACGGTGAGACTGCTGGCGAAATCCTTGCTGACATGGCCTAACTCCGTGCTATGATTTACATAGCATAACTACAGGCCTTGCTATGAAAAAGATAGCACTTAAATCTGTGCGCGGGTCAAAAACCGGGCGCCCCATCATGGTGCTGCTCGATCTGCTCGGTCGCAGGATGGCACTCCGTATCATGTGGGAACTTTCTAAGGCGGTTGGGCCAATGACTTTTCGGGACCTGCAAGACGCGGCCGAGACCAACCCCTCTGTTCTCAATGCGCGCCTGAAGGAGCTTCGAGAAGCGCGTATTATCAGCCATGAGGGAGAAGGCTACGTGTTGACGGAGACCGGACACTCGTTGTCCGCCACCTTGAAGCCGCTTCACAAATGGGCGGGTGCGTGGGCGCAGGTTGCCGACGACTGAGTTTATTAGCGGCCATGGCTCTCGCCGCTTTCCGATTGCCTATGTCAGCAACGGGTCACATCCGCAACGACGACGCGGCATCCGCTTCGGATCACTGTCTGACCTGAGACACTAGGCCGCGACGACCAGCGGTCTCGTCATCTCCGCCATCGTGGGCACCAGCGACGGCGCTTCACAATCCTGCAGAGCGAGCTCGTTGACCAGCTCGCGCAGCCTTGGCGGCAGATCGGCGTAATCGCCGCGCAGGGCATGGCGCAGCCGTTCGCCAATCTCTTCGCAGATGGCGCGCGCGTGCTCGGACGCAATCGGATGAGGCTCAATCATGGACGTGGACCGCTGGCGATGACTGCGCGCCGTCCCACTGCACTTCCGCAACCACGGATCCCGCATGTGCACATGCGATCAAGACGAGGATCCGAACAATGCTGAACATGGTTCGTACTCCCTTTTCCGGTTCTTCAATAACAGCAGGTCGTTGCCGCCCGATTAGGGAAACTGGTTCTCACCGCCTTTAAGGGATTGGTAAACGCGAGGTTCACGACCGGCGGAGCCCGATCAAGAGCTCCGGACGGCGTCGGCCTCGCCATTCCCGTTCGTCGTTTCCGGCACCTCAGCCGATCAGGGCAGAACTCAACCAGGCGTAGGCCTGCCCGACGCCGCCAATGTCCCCAATCAGGGGGACAGACGGATCCGGCGGAATCAATATGATGCGCGAGCGGACGGCGGTCGGTTATCATCGGCCGCAGATAAAAAGAACCTGCTGGGAGGATTTGCAATGAAGCTGGCCATGGCCGGACTGTTGACATTTGCGAGCGCGATCCTGATTGCGCCTGGCGCGCGTGCCGACATCAAGGTCGGCGTCGTGGTGTCCGGATCCGGACCGGGCTCGGCGCTCGGCCAGCCGCAGATGCGCACCATCGCCGCGCTGCCGAAGGAGATCGGCGGCGAGAAGGTCACCTATATCGCGCTCGACGACGAGTCCGACCCGACCAAGGGCACGCAGAACGCGCGGCGCCTCGTGATCCAGGACGGCGTCGATATCCTGATCGGCTCCTCGCTCACCCCGGTGACCATGCCGATGCTCGACGTCGCCGTGGAGAGCAAGACGCCGATCATCTCGCTCGCGGCGGCGACCGCGATCGTGCAGCCGATGGACGACCGCCGCCGCTGGGCATTCAAGGTGGTGCCCAATGACGACCTGATGGCGGCGGCGATCCTGAAATACATCGCCAAGTCCGGCATCAAGACGCTCGGCTATATCGGTGTCTCCGACGGCTATGGCGAAGGCTATTACAAGGAGGTGTCGCGGCTCGCCCCTCAGCTCGGCCTCACCGTGACGACGCATGAGGTCTATGCGCGCGCCGACACCAGCGCGATGGGCCAGGCGCTCAAGGTGATCGCGACCAATCCGGAAGCGGTGTTCATCGCCTCCGCCGGCACGCCGGCGGTGCTGCCGCAGGAGGCGCTGCGCAGCCGCGGCTATGCCGGCAAGATCTTCCAGACCCATGGCGTGGCCTCGGAGGAGTTCATCAAGCTCGGCGGCGCCAATGTCGAGGGCGCGATCTTCACCGGCGAAGCCTTCACCATCGCCGACGATCTGCCGGCGAACGATCCGTTCCGCCAGGTGCGCGACGAGTTCGTGTCGTCCTACGAGAAGGCCAACGGGCAAAAGCCGAACATCTTCGGCGCCCATCTGTGGGACGCCGTCACGCTGTTCAAGCGGGCGGCGGCGAATGCGCTGAAGACCGCAAAGCCCGGCACGGCGGAATTCCGCGCCGCGCTGCGCGACGAACTCGAGCGCGGCAAGGACGTCTACCTGAACAACGGCCTCTCGACGATGAGCCCGACCGACCACAACGGCTATGACGAGCGGTCGGCGTTCCTGATCAAGGTCGAGGGCGGCAAGTTCCGGCTGGTGAAGTAGAACGTCACCTCTTGCGCGCCACGATGTAGGGGCGATGATCGTCGCCCTTCGTTGCATGGTTCTCTGCGGAAACAATCTCGAACCCGCCGGCATTCAAGAACTCGCGCAGTCTCTCGGACGTGAACACGCCGGCATGGGGCGCCATTCCGATCGCGCGCATCGCCGGCAGCACAAGCCGGACCAGCGGGTTCATCTCGCCAACACAGGGCGTCTTGGAAATGAAAACGCCATCTGCCACCAGCAGTGCGTGAATCCGGCAGAGAGTGCCGTGCAGGTCCCGAACCAGATGGAGGTAGTTGAAGCCCAGAATGGCGTCGAATGGTCCAGCAGTGGTATCGGCAGTCGCGACCCGGAACGTCAGACCCCGGATCGGCGTCTTCGCGTGCTTCTCATTGGCGATCGCAATCATCTCCGCCGAAATGTCGGTGGCGAGATAGCTCTCGACGTCGCCCGCGAGCCGGAGCGCCGTGGTGCCGGTCCCGCAACCGAGCTCCAGCACACGATCGCCGGATTTCAACAGTGCGCGGGTGCGGTCCAGCGTGCGCTCATATTCGGCCGGCGCTGCGATCGGCCGCGCGGCATATTTGCGTGCAGCCCGGTCCCAGAAGCGGGCGTCGCTTTCGATGGTCAAGACGGCAAATCCTCCGGGCGCGTGCGGGCTCGGAGACCATGAGCAGTCTGCACCCACCCAGGTCAATTCCGTCAAAATGTCGCGCCAGCCTGCTCCAGTCTCGAAATCCCCCTGCCTCACACCTTGCCCTTGCCCGCCGCGCAGATGCCCTTCAGCGCCTGCCATTCGGCCGATGACAGCAGCGGCGGGCCGTCGGGCCGGCCGGCGGCATCGGCCTTGTCCATGCGCGCGAGGCGGTCCTCGGTCAAGGGATGGCTTGAGACCAGCGAGAGCCCTTTGCCGCCCTCCTTGCCGGTGACGCGGAACATCAGTTCGCCCATCGGCTTGGCCGGACGGCCGAGCTTGTGCATGGTCTCGATCGCGAAGCTGTCGGCATTGGTCTCGGCATCGCGCGAATAGGACGACGTCACCAGCGAGCGCGAGGCGAAGATCAGCGCCCCCGAGCCGGTGACATCGCCGAACAACAGCCCGATCAGGAAAGAGGTGCCGCCATTGTGGATCAATTCGCGCATGCTGTCGCGGTGGCGGAGATGGCCGAGCTCATGCGCCAGGACGCCGGCGATCTCGTCGGGGTTCTCGGCTTTCTCCAGCAGCCCGTCGAACAGATAGACCTTGCCGCCGGGCAGCGCGAAGGCGTTCGGCACCGACGTCGCCAGCACGCCCGACTGCACCGATGTGTCGAAGCCCGCGGACTGCCGCAACTTGCCGACCAGCTTCGCGAAGGCCGCCTGGCCGGCCGGGTTGCCGCAGGGCTTGCCGTCGAACAGCACCTTGACCTGCGCCTCCGCGACATCGCCGATGCGACGCTCGAACGAGTCGGGCACCAGCGGCGTCAGCCGCTCGGCGGCCAGCGGCACGCCGAACAGCACCACCAGCACGATCGACACCGCGGCCGCGAGCGACCAGCCGACGATCGCGGCGACGCCCCTGCGGTTCGGCAGCCCTTCCTCGAGCGCGTCGCAGCGCGCGACGAGCGCGGCGGTCAGCCCGGCATCGCGGATGTCGAGCCGCGCCAGAGGCGGTGCGGTGAGGCAGCTCAGCCGCAACAGGCCGGACGGGCTGTCGGCGCGGCGGATGTCGTGAAACGCCCAGCGCGCGAGCAGCGCGCCGTCCTCCCTGATCTCCAGCGCATCGGACAGTTTGAGCGCGACGATGCGCCGCCGGTTCGACAGGCCGTCGAAGAAGACGCCGCCGGGATTAGGCAGCGCCGCGGAATTGGTCTGGCCGGAATCGGATTCCATGTAGCTAGAAGCCCCCGACGTCGAGGCCGTCGGCAAAGCCTTCGCCGAGCGCATTGGCGAGCTCGCCGCGCGCGGTGACGTTGGCGGCCGCCCCGATATTGTGCACGATGGTCGAGGACAGCACCCGGACCCAGAGATCGCGCATCAGATAGACCCGCAACACCACGTTCAGCGCCAGCGCAAAGGCGAGATAGCCGATGCCGAGCAGCACGATCAGCGGAATGCTCTTGGCGAACGCCTCGGTCCTGAAGAAATCCGCGATCGAGGAGCCGTCCATGCTGGCGACCAGCAGGGTGCAGAGTGCGAGATAGGCCGCGAACAGCAGGCCGAGCAGCACGACCCAGCCGATCACCTTCCAGTACAGGCCGATCAGCGCGCCGCGGCGAAGCGTGGATTCCAGCCTCACTTCGCCGAAGCGGATTCCAGACACCCACCAGCGCCACTCGACCGCCTTGAACGCGGCATAGGCGAACGGGGCGAAGATCGTGCTGTAGAGCGCGAACGGCATCAGGACCCAGAGCCACCAGCCCCGCGCGAAGAACTCCCAGCCGCGGCCCTCGAACGAGCCTTGAAGGTCGCCGTAATAGGAGTGCCGCATCTTGTAGCGTTCGAGCGCCGCCTCGCGCCACGGCAGCGCGAGGCCGAGCGTGATCACGACCAGCACGCCCCAGAGCGAGGCCTTGAGCGCATAGACCCAGCCCGAGCCGCTCATCCAGAAGCGGACGCCGCGCCACACCGTGCGGGTCAGGCGGTAACGCCGCGCGCGATAGATCGCGAACTGGCCGAACAGGTAGAAGAAGGCGACCAGCGGCAGCGAGGCGAACGCCTTGAAATGCTCCGCCTCGATGCCGATCAGGAAATAGCCGAGATAGATCGGCACCAGGATCGCGAGCGCGACCAGGAAGCCGATCAGGAGCTCCTTGCCGCGGCCGGTATATTCCGGCGCGTCCCCATCGATCTGGCTGTTCGACCACAGGTGACGGCGGATGTCGGTGGTGAGCCAGAACCGGTAGAAGCCGACCGTGACCAACTCGAGCCCGGCGCCGCGCGCGACCAGGCGGAAGAACTCCTTCCGGTTCCCTGAGAACGCCACCGGCATCGGCGGCGGGGCCGGTTGCGGCGGCGGCTGCGGCGGCCCCAGCGGGGTCCAGCTCATGTCGTTCACGGGATGGCTCCTGGGCGGGACAATCTCTAGGTTATCAAAAGCACAGATTTGTCGTCGCGAGTGTGATCCAGGTTTCACACAAGGTCGAGAGCCGAGGAGGTTTTTTGGTAGGGTGCGGTTGGCTTTGCCTTAACGAGATTGCCGGAAACAGCGTGTCCGCACTCCGGGAAACCCGGCGCGGTTCACTTTCTGAGATGGTCCTCCGGGATGGCCAGGATTGCTCTTCTCGCCGAAACGCGCCGCGTCTTGCCACATGAGACTGCGACCGCAGGTCGCTATCGCAGCTTGCCGAGCCACAGCGCGGTGAGCGCCGAGCGATTGCGCACGCCGAACTTGGCGTAGATCGACTTGACGTGGAAATGCGTGGTGTTCGGACTTTGGTCGAGCCTCTGCGCGATCTGCTTTTCCGTGTGCCCGTCGAGCAGTGCGAGCAGCACCCTGCGTTCAGCAGGTGTCAGGGCTGCATTGGCGATGAGCAGGCCGTGGCTGAGCAGTTGCTGACGGTGAAACCATCTCAACCCGCGCATCACGAAGCCCAGACGCTGGCCGTCCTGCGCCGAGAAGCGAGGGGCCTCCGCATCGCGAAACACGAACAGGCGAATCCTCACGTCGTCATTGAGCGCAATGCGCACGGAAATGCTGTCGGCGAAGCCGACGTCCAAATAGTGCCGCCGATAGTGCTCGCCCTCGAACCATTCCGGCGGCAGCACTTCGAACAACAGGCGGACGCGGAACGGCTCATCTCCCGACATGGAAAGGATCTGAGACAGGTCGACGTCGCGGGACCAGAGCGTATCGAACTGCTTCTGCACGGATGCTGCCACCGCCGGTATCGGGTCCAGCACCCGGACCAGGCGCGGACGCCAACCGAGCAAGGGATCGGCCCGCTTCGGCGAAGGCAATCGCACGACAACACCCCATAGCACATTGCGTGCCGACAACATGGTACGCAGTGCGGCTAGCAGATGTGTCAGTGCGGCGTCGCCGTCGCCGACGGAGAACTCGGCCAGCCGATCCCAGAGTGCATAGACATCTTGATTCTGCGGATTGGTGGAATCCGTGGATAGATACATGTCCCCCCCGAAACAAGTGCGCAGGTCACCGACCTTCGAGCAAGCATAGGAGACACCGGACCACCTTTCTAGGTAGTTCCCAGGCGCATCACGTGGCGCGATATTCAGTGCGGGTGTTGGGAAGACTGGCCTTCTCACCGTCACGATATTCGGAGATTAACGATGCGCACAGCAACGGGCGCGCGCCGGCTTGACACGCCCGACGACGACCGGACGGAGCGGTGGTGGCGTCTCGGCTTTTTCATCGCCCTATCGTGCGCCGTTTTGATTGCACTCGCGGGGTTCGCGCAGGAGCAAACTGCTGAAGCGTTGATCCGACCCACTGGCCCGCTGCCGGCGATCAACATTCCCTGATCGAGGCGCTGTTGGCGCACCATTTGCCTGGAGCCGAGATTTCATTTGCATTGGAAGCACGACGCTCGCTAGCGCCCAGTCATTAGCCAACTCCTGGAGATCATCATGCGCGCCGTTGCAATTGCTGCGATTGCAAACGCTTTTGTCCGCGTATTCCCCGCATCGTCATTGCAAGCAAACGTCCTCAAGCAGACCGCGATGCTCTGTGGAGCGGCCCTCTTGGTGTGGCTGCTGTTGGTGACTTATGGGCTGGATCTCAGTGCCGGATTCTTCTAGCCGATCAGCATCCAATTTTTGCGTTTGCTTCGGTATCCAGCCCCCTTGAGCCACATGTGCAGGGGTCGTCGCGCTCTTCAGGGGCAAGTTCATAGAAGGACGCGAAAATGCCCTGCTCAGACGTTTTGCTCTGCGGCTCGAAGTCCTGGGTTGAAGCTGCCGGCTATCTCGCATCGCTTCTCGTCCTCGCCACGTTTTGCATGAAGACGATGCTCCCGCTCAGGATCGCGGCCATCTTGAGCAATGTCGCGTTCATCGCATACGCGTTCTTCGACGGCTTGTATCCAATCCTCATCCTTCACTCGGTTCTGCTGCCTCTTAACGTCATCCGAACAGTCCAAATGCTCCGCCTCAGGCGAATTGTGGAGCAGGCATCCAAGGGCGAGTTCACAACCGAACCGCTATGTCCGTTCATGAAATCCGCGACGTGGAAGGCCGGGGAGATCATTTTCAGGCAAGGCGATTACGCCGATCGCATCTATCTGCTTGCAAAGGGAAGCGTACGCCTGAATGAAATCGATCTCGTTCTAGGGGCGGGAGAGCTGTTCGGGGAAATTGGCGTTTTCTCGACGGCACATGAGCGCACCCAGACGGCCCAGGCAATTTCCGATGTCGAGCTGCTCTGGCTCACCGAGGGCGAGCTCGCCCAGGTGTGCCATGCGGATCCTGCCCTGGCTTTCCACTTCCTGAAGCTGTCGATCAACCGCCTGCTGGCCAACACGGGACGCCAGCCGGGTCGTTCCTTCGTGGTCCCAACACCCCCGGCCGGCGAGAACGAGCTTCGAACCTCAACGAGGGAAATACATACTTACCGATCAGGTGATGGAACGACCAGCAAGGACGCCGCCGCAAGCGAGGACAGGTGCGATGAACAGATGGCTCTTGTCGGCATGCCTTCTGGCGCTCACGGCAGCTCCGGCTGCTGCCGTCGACGTGCGGCTGGATTCCTATCGCAATCCGAAAAATGAGAACTTTCGCATCTTCAATCATATGTACCTGGACGGCGTCAGGGGCGGCCTGATGGCTTCCAATGCCTGGCTGAAACGGCATGGCGGCCAATTGTTGTTCTGCATGCCCGACGACCTCGCACTGAGCAGCGAGCAGACCGAAGAGATCATGCTGAAGTCCGCCGACAAGCGGTCGGCGAAAGGCGAGATGGTGATCGCCCTCCTGCTGCTGTGGGGGATGCAGGACACCTACCCCTGCGAAAAATCCGCCGGCGAGAAGACCGGCAGTCAATAAACGGCGCCCGCGCCGTTCGCACGCCGCCGCCCGACCAAATCAAACGCCGTTTCAAACGGGCGTGGTCGCCGCCGCGGCCCCTTCACCACCGGAAAAGCCCGGATTCGGCCGCTTTGGTCTGACATCAATGCGGCCAAATGCGCGTCGAGAGCCCTTGCGCAAACCGCCGAATGGGAATGTAATTCGGTAAAACATGCCGAGCCGGCCATGCCCCGGCAGCTCAAACGGTTGAGGAGCCGCTCATGCACGGGACCATCGATCTCGTCGACAACACGAATCTGGAGGCCGCACGCGAACGCGCCAATTCGCTTGCGCTTTCGGACTACGATCCCGGCAATCCCGAGCTGTTCAAGACCGATACCTTCTGGCCGTATTTCGACCGGCTGCGCCGCGAGGATCCGGTGCACTACTGCAAGGACTCGATGTTCGGTCCGTACTGGTCGATCACCCGCTACAACGACATCATGGACATCGAGACCAACCATTCGGTGTTCTCCTCGGCCGCCTCGCTCGGCGGCATCACCATCCGCGACGTGCCGCCGGATCTGCGCCGCGAAAGCTTCATCGCGATGGACCAGCCACGCCATTCCGCGCAGCGCAAGACCGTGGCGCCGATGTTCACGCCGACCCATCTTGACGAGCTCGCCACCAACATCCGCAAGCGCTCGACCGAGTGCCTCGACAATCTGCCGCGCGGCGAGGTGTTCGACTGGGTCGACAAGGTCTCGATCGAACTGACGACCCAGATGCTCGCGGTGCTGTTCGACTTCCCCTGGGAAGACCGCCGCAAGCTGACGCGCTGGTCCGACGTCGCGACGACCCTGCCCGGCGCCGGCGGCCTCGTCGCCACCGAAGACGAGCGGCAGGCCGAGCTGATGGAATGCGCGAGCTATTTCGCAAGGCTGTGGAAGGAGCGCGCGAGCCAGCCGCCGAAGAGCGATCTGCTCTCGATGATGGCGCACAGCGACGCCACGCGGAACATGGACCCGAAGAACTTCCTCGGCAATCTGATCCTGCTGATCGTCGGCGGCAACGACACCACGCGCAACACGCTGTCCGGCAGCATCTATGCGCTGAGCAAGCATCCGGAGCAGTACCGCAAGCTGCGGGAGAACCCGGCGCTGATCGACAGCTTCGTGCCCGAGGTGATCCGCTGGCAGACGCCGCTCGCCCATATGCGGCGCACCGCGCTCGCCGACTACGAGTTCCGCGGACGCCAGATCAAGAAGGGCGACAAGGTGGTGATGTGGTACGTCTCGGGCAACCGCGACGAGGAAGCGATCGAGAAGCCCTACGAGTTCCTGATCGACCGCGCCCGGCCGCGCACCCACATCTCGTTCGGCTTCGGCATCCACCGCTGCGTCGGCCTGCGGCTTGCCGAGCTGCAGCTCAAGATCATCTGGGAGGAGATCCTCAAGCGCTTCGACACCATCGAGGTGGTGGACGAGCCGCAGCGGGTGTATTCCAGCTTCATCAAAGGCTACGAGACGCTGCCAGTGCGCATCGCCGCCTGACGCGTAACGAAAACAGCAAGTTGAGTTTGAACTGCGACCACGACGAGGCTGCGCCCCCTCTCCCGCTTGCGGGGGAGGGCTGGGGTGGGGGTGCCACCGCAGAGGTAGTCTTCCCGTGGAGAGAGCCCCCACCCGGATCGCATCATTCGATGCGATCCGACCTCCCCCACAAGCGGGAGAGGTAGGAACTGCCGCCGGAGCGAATGAAGATGAACGTCCAGACCGCCATCCGTGCCGACCGGGCCGAGCAGCTGCGCCAGGCCCGCGAGGAAGCCTATTCGACACCGCTCAGGGATTTTCATCCCGGCGCGCCAAGACTGTTCCAGAACGACACGCTGTGGCCGTGGTTCGAGCGGCTGCGCAAGGAAGAGCCGGTGCACTACTGCACCAATGCGCCGATCGAACCCTATTGGTCTGTCGTGAAGTACAACGACATCATGCATGTCGACACCAGCCACGGCATCTTCTCCTCGGACTCCACGCTCGGCGGCATCTCGATCCGCGACGTGCCGCCCGGCTACGACTATCCGAGCTTCATCGCGATGGACCAGCCGAGGCACGCCCATCAGCGCAAGACCGTGTCGCCGATGTTCACCCCCACGCATCTCGACGAGCTGGCAAAGCTGATCCGGCAGCGTTCGGCCAGCGTGCTCGACAATTTGCCGCGCAACGAGACCTTCAATTTCGTCGAGCGCGTTTCGATCGAATTGACCACCCAGATGCTGGCGACGCTGTTCGACTTCCCCTGGGAGGAGCGGCGCAAGCTGACGCGCTGGTCCGACGTCTCCACCGCGCTGCCGAAGAGCGGCATCGTCGAGTCGCCGGAGCAGCGGCGGCAGGAGATGGACGAGTGCTACGCCTATTTCTCGAAGCTCTGGAACGAGCGCGTCAACTCGGCGCCGCGCAACGACTTGCTGTCGATGATGGCGCACAGCGACGCCACGCGGCACATGGACCCCGACAATCTGATGGGCAACATCATCCTGCTCATCGTCGGCGGCAACGACACCACGCGCAACACCATGAGCGGCTCGGTGCTGGCGCTGCACGAGCATCCCGACCAGTTCCAGAAACTGAAGGAGAACCCCGCGCTGATCGACACCATGGTGCCGGAGGTGATCCGCTGGCAGACGCCGCTGGCGCATATGCGGCGCACCGCCCTTCAGGACACCGAGATCGGCGGCAAGACGATCAGGAAGGGCGACCGCGTCGTGATGTGGTACGTCTCCGGCAACCGCGACGACGAGGTGATCGACCGCCCGAACGAGTTCATCATCGACCGCCCCCGGCCGCGCATCCACCTGTCGTTCGGCTTCGGCATCCATCGCTGCGTCGGCATGCGGCTCGCCGAGCTGCAGCTTCGGATCGTCTGGGAAGAGATGCTGAAGCGCTTCGACCGCATCGAGGTGGTCGGAGAGCCGAAGCGGGTCTATTCCAGCTTCGTCCGCGGCATCGAGAACCTGCCGGTGCGGATCCCGGGCTGAAGCCTAGATTGTCCTTGGCCACAAGCGCGATCGGCCCTATGTCTTTGCCGGGCGTAGGGGTTGATGCACCGCGTCTTGCAGTTTGGGCCAGTTGACGGAACATGAACCGAAAAGAACGGCGTGCGGCTGGTAAGCGACGGGATGAGTCCGCCAAGAACGCACCAGCCTTCGCCTCTGCAGGCGTCAGCATTGCCGATCTCGCCGCCGAGGCCAGCCGCTTCTACGGGATGCGCCGCTTCAACGAGGCGCAGGAGATCTGCCGGCAGATTCTCGCGCGCGAGCCTGGCCATGTGCAGAGCCTGAATCTCCTCGGCCTGATGGCGCAGGCGTCCGGCGATCACCGGGCCGCTGCGAAGATGTTCACGAAGGCGATTGCTTCCGACGAGGTGAACGCCGCCTGCCATTACAACGCCGGCAATTCGTACCAGGCGCTGGGCAATCGCAGCAAGGCGGCCGCGCATTTCAGCAAGGCGCTGGCGCTCGGCATGGATGCGAAGGCCGTCGGCTTCATCCTGCAAAGTCCTGTCGTCACCAGCTATGTCGGGCGGATTGCAAGCAAGTGGCCGCTGCCGGTGACAAGCGCCGAGTTGTTCGGCAGCGAGGGCATCGCACCGCTTGCGCGCGACCTGTTCCTGCGCTCGGCGATGGAAGCGACGACGCTGGCAAGCATGCAGCTCGAGGTGCTGCTCGGATATGCGCGGGCCGAGCTGCTGCGGCTCGCGAGCAAGCCGGATCAGGATGAAGTCGACGACGACGTCGTGGCCTTTGCCTGCGCGCTCGCCCGGCAGTGCTTCATCAACGAATATGTCTATGCGCAGACCGAGGCGGAAAGCGAAGGTGCCGGCGCGCTGCGCGATCGATTGCTGCAGGACCTGGCATCAGGCACCGTGATCTCGCCGCTCACGCTGGCCATCGTAGCCGCCTACTTCCCGCTTCATGCCCTGCCCGCCGCGGACGCACTGCTGCGCCGGGATTGGCCCACGGCCGTCGCCGGCCTGTTGCGGGTGCAGCTTCGCGAACCCCGCGAGGAGATGGCCGACCGCACCGCCGTTGCGACGCTCACACCGATCAAGAACAGCGTGTCGGTCGACGTGATGCGCCAATACGAGGAAAATCCCTATCCGCGCTGGACCGTAAACCCGCTGACGGCATTCGCCGCCGATCGGGCGCGGGGACGAACCGTCGCGACCGCGGAGCAACAAGCCGAACGGGATATCCTGATCGCGGGTTGCGGCACCGGCTCGCACGCGATCCAGATCGCGCAGGTCTATCCCAATGCCCGCTTGCTCGCCGTCGACATCAGCATGACCAGCCTCGCCTATGCGCGCCGCAAGACGCGGGAGCTCGGCTTGCGAAACATTAACTATGCGCAGGCGGACATCCTGGAATTGGGCTCGATCGGCCGCAGCTTCGACAGCATCGAGTCGGTCGGCGTGCTGCATCATCTTGCCAAACCCTTGGCCGGCTGGCGCGTGCTGGTTTCGCTGCTGCGGCCGGGCGGCACGATGCGCATCGGGCTCTACAGCAGTCTGGCGCGCCGCGTCATCGTCGAGGCCCGCGATCGCATCGCGGCGCGCAATTATCGCGCCACCGCCTACGACATCAAACGCTGCCGGCAGGACATCTTCCGCGAAGCCGACAAATGGAAACCGCTGATCGGCGCCAAGGATTTCTACAGCATGAGCGGCTGCCGCGATCTGCTGTTCAACGTCATGGAACATCGGCTCACGATTCCCGAGATCGCGACATTCCTCAGCGAACACGGCCTGACGTTCGAGGGATTCGAGCCGTTTGACGATCCGGCGGTGCTCGAACAATTCCGCAAGAAGTTTCAGGGCACGGCCGACGAGACCAATCTCGATCAGTGGCACCGCTTCGAGGTCGATCACCCCGAGACGTTCTGGGACATGTACGTTTTCATGGCGGGCAAGAGCGCGCGCTGACGGCAAGCTGCTAGCGCATGATAACGTTGGGCCGAACTGGCGACGGCGCATGAACTGCGCTCCCTCTCCCGCTTGCGGGGGAGGGCTGGGGCTGTCTCTTATACACATCTGACGCTGCCGACGACCATGGT